>CAKZPK010000354.1 GCA_937139035.1 uncultured Crocinitomix sp.
CTTTTGATACATAAATAACTCCAATTTAGTCATTTTTAGAATCACATTCCAATTATGAGAGCATCCGATTCGAAACCACATAGATTCAGTTACCGTTTTGAGTTCGAGTCTGTTGAGTTCCAAACCTTCCTTCAAAAATGCTAATTATTTCAAAAATCAAGTAAAAATGGAACTCAAAATATTTTATGAAAATATTTATTATAGACGACGACGAATTATTCACTAGCAGCCTGAGCAAAAGTTTAGGAAGCAAGAAAATTGGTGACGTTTATAGTTTTCATTCTCTTTCTGCAGCACTAAACAAATTAGATTTAGCGCCCGAAGTAATTATTCTCGATCATTTTTTACAAGGAACATTTGGTATGGACCTTATTCCGATTATACGAGAGAATTTACCACGAACAAAAATCATATATATATCTGGTCAAACGGACGTGAGCGTTTTAGCGCAAGCACGGAGAATTGGAGCTAATAAATATGTCAAAAAAGACAAGGATTTAGTTGAAAACATTATTAAAGAGATCAATAAAAAGGAAGCGCAAAGTCGTTCCAGCTCTGAAGGAGTTTTATTCAAATTAAAATCGCTTGTTAGAAAGCAACGCAAAGCAAAACTTTTCATTGTAGATGATGATGAATTGTACTCTGTATTTCTCCGCTATAAGCTTTCAAAATCAAGAGATTTTGAAATTGAAATTTACAAGAACGGCTCTTCTGTTATTGCAGACACTCATAAATCGCCTGAGTTGCTCATACTAGATTACAAATTATTAAAAATGACCGGCGAAGTAGTTTTGCAAGAGTTTAAGAAAAAATCTCCTCAAACTCGCGTTATTATCTTGTCTTCACAAGAAAATATTGACATTGCATTAAATTTATTTGACCAAGGAATTGATGATTATGTCGTTAAAAACAAAAATTGGGAAGAAAATTTACTTTACGCAATTGACAAATTTTCGCACCACCGAACAACGGCTAAAGTGAACTATGTTTAAGTAATAGTTCAAGCACTATATTCGCCACATTTCACGGCAATAAAACTCCCTCTTTTTATTTTTATCAATCCAATCATAAAAAAGAACGCTTAAATTTTGATTAATTAATTAAATCAAATACATTTGCAGCCGTTCTTTTGTGGTGATTAAGTTGAGATTTTAAGTCTCAGTCAAATCGCAACAAGTAAAACAAGAGCCTCTCGCGGTTCTATAAAAAATGCGGGCCTATAGCTCAGCTGGTTAGAGCACTTGACTCATAATCAAGGGGTCCCAGGTTCGAGCCCTGGTGGGCCCACTACAACAGTGGGGAGACGGAGTTTTGAGGAGAGAGAAAGATTAAAAATTTTAAGGCGAACTTTACGGTTCGCTTTTTTTTGCTGAAAGGCCCTGTGGCGCAACTGAATAGCGCATCAGATTTCGGCTCTGAGGGTTGCAGGTTTGAATCCTGCCAGGGTCACATTTGAAAGCCAACTCCTATTGGGGTTGGCTTTTTTTGTTCTGAAACTATTGATTTTATTGATCTTTTGAGAAATTGTTTGCGGTTAGAACTTTTGACGAATTTGGTTAGAATCTAGGCTAAGGGTTACTTAAATAGTTGAATTTTTCGCTATTTTAGTGAAACAATAACATATAATAAGAATAAAGGTTATAGTCTTTATTCAATAGTTGTAGCCAATTCAAAAAAATGGGTAATTCAGAACTTCAAGAAACACTAAAGTCCTACTTCCCTATCTTAGAGGAAGAGTCTCTGAATGACATTATAAAGGACTCATCATATTTAAAATCCACCAAGGGAACTAAATTGATTTCTGAAGGAAAAAGACACCATTATATTTACTTAATTGTAAAAGGAAGTGTTAAATCTTACTACTCCAAAGAATCAAAAGAAGTATGCGTGTGGTTTTCATTAGAAAATGAAATTATAGGTACTACTTCTACAATTCAAGGAGGTGCTTCTAAAGAGACTCTTGAATTATTGGAAGATTCGGAATTGATAAAATTAAATATCGAAAAAATAAAAGAACTAGCACAAACTGATTTGTCGATTAGCAATTTACTAAATAACCTTTGGGAAGACCATGCAATATTTCTTGAAGAAAGACTTTACCAATTACAATTCATGAATAGCCATGAAAGATATAAAGTATTAATTAAAAACACTCCAGAAATATTACAAAGAGTTTCATTAACAGATATTGCCTCTTTTCTTGGGCTGAGCAGAGAAACCCTGAGTAGAATAAGAGCTAAGAAGTGATTTTGTGACATTTGTCAAATGAAATCTGCTGAAAGCTCATGACATTTGTGAATAACATAAAATGATATAATTTGATTATGAAATTTCGCAACGTATTACTAATACTTGTTACGACTTCTTTAACCTTCTGCTTATCCAGTTGTTATAAATGGGCTGCAAGAGCACACAAGGAACTTCCAGAACAAACAGCTCTTGATAAAACCTATAATTACCAAGGAAAAGTAATTATAGTAGGGGCAGGAGCTTCAGGTCTAGCGGCTGCCAAAGTATTGGAGCAAAACAATATTGACTATCTTATTCTAGAAGCAACAGACCGATATGGCGGTAGGCTAAAAAAAGACACCACCCTTGCTGATTTCCCAATTGATATTGGCGCTGAATGGATTCATAGTAATCCAAGAGTCCTAAATGTAATTAAAGGAAAAACTGGAGATCAAATAGATGAAGATTTTGTACCATACAAACTTGAAAGTGCAGCAATATGGAATGGTAAGAAACTAAAACCTGTATCTGGAGCTATTAGAAACTTTCTGTACAACTTTATGCCCGAATCAAAATTCAAAAGCTCAACTTGGTATGATTTTGTAAATGAAAATATTGCCAAAGATGTTACTCATAATATTGTATATAATTCAGCAGTAAAATCAATCGATTATTCAAGTAAAAAAGTGGTTGTAAAAACTTCAAATGGTAAAACTTATGAAGCTGATAAAGTCCTGGTAACTGTCTCAATTGGAGTATTAAAATCAAACGACATTAACTTCATTCCAGAATTGAGTCCAGATAAAAGGAAAGCGATCCAATCAATAACATTCGAACCAGGTTTTAAAGCAGCGTTAAAATTCTCAGAAAAATTCTACCCTGATGCTATTAATTGCAAAGTGAAAAATGGAGAAAAAGTCTTCTACGATATTGCATTCAAGAAAGATGCTAAAACAAACATTTTAGGTTTCTTATGTAAAGGAGATGAAACAGAAAAATACTATGCTTTAAAATCAGAACAAGAAATCATTAATCAATTACTTAAAGAATTGGATGACATGTATGATGGAAAGGCATCTCAAACGTATATGAATGAATATCTGCTTGAAAATTGGGGACAATATCAATTTACTCAAGGTACCTGGACACAAGCTTTTCAAGAAAAAAAATCTACCCTAAAGGTTCTTAATCAACCTTTAGATAACAAGGTTTACTTTGCTGGAGAAATTAATGACACATATAAGCAAATGGGAGTGCCAGGAGCCATATTGTCTGGATATTATGCAGCTGACAAATTATTAACTGATGAATAAATAACTGGCTACAACAAGGTATAAAAGCAATAGCGGTTCAGGTGTAAACTTGAACCGTTTTTTATTTTAATTCAGTATCTTGCAATCCGAAAGAAGGGTCGTATAAATCCGCTACTGCTCTTATACATCAACGTTAAGAAAACACCTCTTCAACTTCCCTCAATTTCTCATGACAAAAGTTAGAACTAACGACCATAGGGGTCACATTTAAAAACCAACTCCTATCGGGGTTGGTTTTTTTTTGTTTGTAAAACATTGATTTTGTTGATGTTTTTTGAAATTGTTTGTGGTTAGAATTTTTGGTGAATTTGGTTAGAACATGTCGTAAGGGT
>CAKZPK010000355.1 GCA_937139035.1 uncultured Crocinitomix sp.
ATAGCCAATAATTGAACTTAAAAAACTTCGTAACTCCTTTAAATAAAGTGCTTTCATTTATACTTTTTTGCTTTCTTTTAATTGAATTAAAACTGCAAGTTCAAAAATAGTGGTTTTGAAATGCATATACCTTTAAAAACCATTAAAATTATCAATATTTAAATGTGTCTAACGTTTTACCTCCCCATTTGGAGAGTATAAGCGATTATTTGCAAATGGTAACACCTCTTATTTTATTGCGAAACACAAACTAATTTCATTTTTATTTTGATCGCAATTAAACCTTTTTGCATATTGTAAGTCATAGAACTATAACCATTTAAAAAATTGACTATGAAAGCATTAAAAATATTCGGTTTAACATTAGCACTAGTATTTAGTACAGTTGCTATGTCAAACACAGCCGCAAAAAAATTAATAGCACCTGGTGCTTGGGAAAAATTAGGATCAAAAACTGTTGATATGAAAGCAGACCATGATGTATTGATGGTGACTTTTCATGAAGGTTTTTATAAAAAAGTGAAGTTTGTTATTCGCAAGGCGCCGTTACATCTTAAAAACGTAAACATTGTTTTTGGAAATGGAGAGAACAAAAATATCGTCTTCAATAAGCGTTTTAATGCTGGGTCAACAACTAGAATTATTGATTTACCAGGAAATAAACGAATCATCAAAAAGATTAAACTGAATTACAAAACAATCCCAACAGGTAAAGGAAAAGCCATTTTTGTAGCTTGGGGAAAACACTAGAGAAAGATTGAATTTAGAGATTGAGTGTAGAGGATTGGTGAGAATTGAGAAGGGTTGGAAAGTTTGAGAGCGAGTGAGCGAGACTGTGAGATTGAGAAGTGTAGTGCAAGTAGAAGGTTGAAACGTAGAGATTGAGCAAGGGAAATAAAAAAACACCGCATAAGAGTTATCTTTTGCGGTGTTTTTATGAAAGGGTATTGTAGTTAAGGAGGCTACCTGAATTATAAAATAAACGTAGCCCCCATTTTTTTAATCAATCACAATTCGAGTAAATGTATTTTCTTCATTTACAACTACAGTATATAGTCCTTTATCTAAAAACGAAAGGTCTACTGATACAACAGCATTAGAATCAAAATTATTCATTTGATATACTAAATTTCCTGTCAAACCATAAACTGAAATTTGAGTGATACTTTCTCCATTACTCAATTCAAGATTAATATTTCCATTTGACGGATTAGGATATGCAGACAATGAACTAACAGGCTCTAAATTATTTGCAACATTTGTTTGATCCTGTTTTTGACGTCCTTTAATCTCACCAACATGTTCTATACAAATATTATCAATTTGACAATATGCTCTTGGAGATTCAACTGTTGCTAGTTTTTTCAATAAAGGATAAAACCAAAGTTGTGTAAAGTCTCCACCTGCATCAACAGTAAACTCTTCTGTAACTGTAATCCAAGTTCCTGAACCTGTCCAATCTAAATCACTTACCTCCTGATTTCCAGAAGTTCCTGGTATCACAACATTTGTTGCGTAATGTGGTGCTAAATCATCTGTTAACTCTACCCGAAAGGTTGATTCAACACTAGAAGTTGGATCTTTCAAAATGTCATATGTAAGAATATACGTTTCACCATTTACAAAACTATATTCGGTATACATGCCTTCTCCAAAACCAAATTCAGACCACATTTCAAAGTTTACCGTTGGGCTCGTCTCTGCTTCTGGCGAACCATGCGAAACATACCAATTATCAACATCATCATTAATCCAAGCATTTGCAGCGGCTAAAGGTGCTGTTGTTATTGTTCCTGAATAAGTTTCAAATTCGCCGTTTATGTTAACACAATCTGTAGGTCTTACAACATGCTCTATACAAACATTATCAATTTGACAATATGCTCTTGGAGATTCAACTGTTGCTAGTTTTTTCAATAAAGGATAAAACCAAAGTTGTGTAAAGTCTCCACCTGCATCAACAGTAAACTCTTCTGTAACTGTAATCCAAGTTCCTGAACCTGTCCAATCTAAATCACTTACCTCCTGATTTCCAGAAGTTCCTGGTATCACAACATTTGTTGCATAATGTGGTGCTAAATCATCTGTTAACTCAACACGAAAAGTTGATTCAACACTAGAAGTTGGATCTTTCAAAATGTCATATGTTAGAATATACGTTTCACCATTTACAAAACTATATTCGGTATACATGCCTTCTCCAAAACCAAACTCAGACCACATTTCAAAGTTAACCGTTGGACTCGTCTCCGCTTCTGGCGAACCATGCGAAACATACCAATTATCAACATCATCATTAATCCAAGCATTTGCAGCAGCTAAAGGTGCTGTTGTTATTGTTCCTGAATAAGTTTCAAATTCACCATTTGTGTTAACGCATTGGGCAATCGAATTGACGGTTCCTAATAGCGTAATTGTTCCTATTGAAAGGAATCTATAAAAGTATTTTTTCATATTTCTATTTTTAGGTTAGTAAAAAAATCAATACAAAATTATGGCTATACTCTTATTGTTTTTTGACCGTTGAGAATTTTGCTATTGGTAATTATAATCCGTTGGTTTTAAATGAGAATTCAGTCAAATTCATTTAGAGATATGGTGCTAGATTCAGCATTTACATAATTTTTTGCTGATCCTTTCGTTTTAATTTCAAAGTAAAACCATGCTCAAAAAACTTATTCGTTTTTTTTCTAACCCTATTCGATTAGTCATTCTTAACGCCGCGCTCATATTAGGAGCAATTGCTTTAAATTTTTATTATCAAGTTTTTTGCATCCCCTCCAATTGGGCCATGATTGTAATAGTCATTTGTTTTATCAACACCATCATCTTTCCTCTAACAGTCAAAGAAAACAGACTTCATCTCTAGATCGGATTTTTAAATGGCGTTTCCTTTGTTCTTGTCATTTATTGTATTGTTTTTCTTAATCAAATGAACTTTTTAGGATTATTAATGGTTTTAATCGGCGTTGGATTACTCACCTTTGTTCCTCACTTTTTTGCCATTCAATTTTTTTGGAAAAGTGTTATTAAACCCATTTCAAAAACAGTTAAGCATGCCTTTATTGTTGGTGTTGCTGTGTGCCTTGTTGGAACATTTTATGTGGGCTATCAATACAACCAAGCGATCACAGAAATTCAAAGTGCTCAAATTTCAAATTATGAAAACTTAGAAAAGAGTTTTTTAAATGAAAAAATATTAGGAATGCACTTTATTTACCACACTAAATTTTGCGAATTTGATGGTTGGAGACCTCCTATTCATGAACCAATTTTGGTATTAGGAATGTGGATGAATGGTGGAGCAGATCCTTTAAACATTTCGTTAGAAGAACGAATCGAATTATACAAAACTCATTATCCCGAAAATAAAATAAAGTTTGATTGTAGTTGTGCACATATGTATGCTTCCACTTACCATAATGAACCTCTATTAAAGTAGGTAAAAGCTCTGAAAAATTTAAAGCATATTTTCAATTTGCCTTCTATGTCTTAAGACATGAACAATTGCATGTTCCATTAACTGTTCAAAATCATAAGTAACATTCCATCTGGTATTAAATTTCCATGCCTCAATTTCTTCATTTGTTTTATACCAAATTCCATCAAATGATTGTTCGGCAAAGTCCAGCATTTTATCAAGTTCTTTAATCCCTTTTAAAGGTGATTCAATACTTTTATTATACTCAAACCAGTCTCTTTTACTTATGGTGTTAATGTAATTGGAATACGTATAACCTGATTGAATAATATGAAATGTTATGGTTTGAATAGATTGACAATCGGGGTCAGAGGTCTCTTTATCATTGATCCTTTCAAAGCTTGTTTGCGAAAGGTTATTCAAAATCTTTTTAAGATCAATCACGGACCTTCTGTATTCCTCTATCAGAGCTAACAGCATTCCATTTTTAGTCATACGCAAATATTTAAATTAGATTTAATTTTCTAATTCCAAAGAACCTTATTCGGCTTGCTCCTCATTACATTTCTCGCAAAACAACTCCGCAATTTCCTTTTTCTCCAAACTTCTTACTCCCATTTCATCCCATTTAAATAGGTTGCAGAAATCTTCAGGATGATCTTGCGCCAAGTTCTTAATTACAACTCTAATTTTCTTCCACTCTCCTTCTTTTTCAAATTGCTGCAGGAAGTAACCCAATTTTAAATATTGCAAGTATAGTTTTGGAATTTCATTAGATCGCCGTGCAAACTTTGAAAGCAGTACATAAGGTTCTGCCGAGTAGCCCCATTGAATTAAATACTGACAAATGAAATATGTTTGATTCAATTCAAACTTGCGCTTTAAAACATTATCTAACAACTTGGCAGTAGCAGCATCTGGAGCTGATCTACCATTTTCAACCGCAGAAATCAAAGCTAAGCTCTCTATCCACGCTTTTTGTTTTTTAGCACGAACAGTATTTAGCACCTCTCCTAAATCACTCACATCAATATCCTCATTGCGATTAAACAGATTAAATAATAGACGATACTCTAAATAAGTTGCATCACTTTGGATGGCTCCAAGCTCTTTTAATTCGTTAAGGCGTTTGCTATCCACCACTAAATTTGTTGCGGCTAATTCTAATAAAAACTGATACCAATGTAATTTTGAATATTCTGGCGTTTTAGGAAATTCTAAATTCAGGACTTCTTCTCTTTGAGTAGATTCGCCATCAATAACTTTGTTTGCCATTACCAAATACAACGGAACTACTTCTGTTACTTTACCTTCTGCAATCAAATCATTTATTCTTTGAACAGACAATCCATAGGACCCTTCTTCAATTGGAAAATAGTCGCGATAAATAATTTTCACAGTTGAAAACCTTGATTGATCTAGTGCATATGCAATCTCTTTATCATCTCGATTATCATTGGCAAACATGCGCAAGGTATCATTAGAAATTTCAGTTGCATCCACATAACCAGCTGCTACAAGTCCTGATCTGAAGTCATCAAAGTTTTCATAAAACTCGCTTTCAAACGGTACTTCTGGATAGTATCTTTTTAAATAATCTTCTATAATGGCTCCACGGCGCAAAAACAATTTCCGATTCGCTTTTAAAGTTCCTTCAATTGATGCTACTCCAGTAAAATAAATGGTTTCGATTTGATGCTCATCTTTAATCAAACTGTCCATAATTGTTACTAATGGACGGAATATTGAAGTGTCTTCATTCGTTTGGTTTCGCTCAAACGGAATTTTAGTAATCACCGAATCTTCAATAATCAAGTTTTTATCTAACGTCACAGTTGGACTAGGCATCACAAAATATTCACTTGGCTCAAAATAATCTGGTGTTACATAAATTGTGCTGGTTTGGATACAGTTTCTTTGTTTTTTCAAAAGATGAAAATCAACTTGATAAAAAGTATCCACAAAGGCAGGTTTCATACCCACAAACACCTGTACTAATTCTGGTGAAGGGTGTATATCTTGAGAAATAACCGTAGTCTTATTTAAGGAACCAATAAAATATCCGTTATGGTATGGCGAATTATGAAAACTAGGTTTTCCGTTGCAATCAAACTGTTCATTATGGATAACATCAATAGTTAAGACACCACCTGCCTTAAATACTTGATTTAAATTATTTCGTTTAGTATTCATTAAATACTTACCCGACTTTTTGCGGTAAAAGCGCCCTTTCACATAACTATTTACATTCCAGTAGTAAACAGAATCATTAGAAACAGTGTACCAACCTAACGAAACTTCGTCATTATAAATCTTATCTCGAACACGTTTACAATTGCGACATTCTACCCCTTCTTTTGAAGCAACAGCATTGGCTTTAGTAAATTTATACTTTTCAATAAAAGGTTTTGATCCAAAGACTTCACATGTAAAAAGCAATCCATCACTCAGGGTGTATGCATGCCCTACATTTGCGTAAGCAGATTCTAGCAAATTGGCATAATCTGGTTTCGATTTAACCCAGATTTTAACCATGTTTCTGGCTAAACGGTCATAGGTTAAACGGTTTTTAGATTTTTTTAATGCCTTTTGCAAATCATAAGCTTGCACATTTTCTCCAATTAAATTATGTGCCCCCTCATAAAGCAAAACTCTTTTATAGGGTGATCCTTTTAATTTGCTTTTTTGACCATGCCCTATTACTGCCTTGGTAGCCATATAATCTGCTTGATCTTGCGCAGCCTTTTCTAAAACCGGATCGTAAATTAAAGTGTCAAGGCGTTTTCGTTTTCGCAATGAGTTGACCTCTTTTAAAATGTACTTATTAAGTTGAGCACTATCAAAGTTTTTGATATCAACCTTAGGAGCCGAAGTTTGTGTCCAACTCAGAGCAGGAACCAGCAATAAAAATAATACGAAGATTCTTATCATACGAGTTGAAGAAGGTTTGAATGCCAGCTATTTTGAACAGATGTGCGCCATTTTGTATCAAATTCTGCACGGGTATTCACTAAATTATTGAAAACAATTGTGTTTTGATCAAGTGTATTCTCAGTTAGCAGACGTTTAAAATCTGCCATACTCACAATCTCTATTTTGCCCTGAGCATTTTCATAGGCAATAGCTAATCGATTAAAGAAATTGATATTCAACTTTGCCCCAAGATCCTTTACAACGCGTGTTAAACTATCTATTGAACATCCGCTTGCAGGACTCTTTGATTCATCCACCCCAACTACCAAAAACAATTCCTTTTCAAGCGCAAACCCACCATATAAATCATTACCATGAGAAGCCCAATTAGGCATAAACTCATGCATGATTTTATTAATCTCCTCACATTCTTGTGCATTTAAAAATCTGTCGGATTGAAAAATCCATATTCTTGCATGAGCTGCAAGATGCGCTAAGGGCTGATTCATAGTCTTTTATTTATTTAATCATCAAACATTTATTTCTCCAATCACTCCTTCTTTTAAGGAATAGGGAGAAATAGTTATTTTTTGAATGTTCAATTTACGAATTATCCACCGAATTTTGACCGCTGCAATGGGTGCCATTTTTTTACGGATAGGAATGATTCTATCGTCTTTTTCTCGCTCGGCTTTGCTAGAATAGATAATTCGTTCTAACTGAGCCATTAATTCTGCTTTTGGTAAATACACATATTCATTTGACGGATAATCCTTATTACTAAGCAGTTCGTAAAAAGTTTCAAATGATCCGCTTGCTCCAATCAATTGATTTGTTTCTATCGAATCAAAGAAGTTTCCAACTCCTTTTTCAAGATATTTTTCAATCTCCTCACAATTTTCTACAGTATATGGATCAGAAAAATTAAATGCTTGGTAAATACGAGAAGCTCCAATTTCAAAACTACCTGCTTTTACCAATTCAGAATCATTTCCATAAATAAATTCAGTACTACCGCCACCAATATCCATAACCAAAAATGGTTGGTCTACTTCTATTCCGATTGTAACACCTTTGTAAATGAGTTCTGCCTCCCTATCTCCAGAAATAACTTCAATATCAATCCCTGTTTTCTCCTTTACTAACTGCGTAAATTCAATTTGATTAACCGCATTACGAATAGCAGAGGTTCCAAAAGCTACAATTTGAGTTGCATTCAACTCTTCTGCTTTTTGTTTATAATCCTCTAATGTTTCTAAAGCGCGTTTTTCAGCTGACTCATGAATTCGGTTTTCATTGATTCCACCCAATCCCAAACCTACACCAACTTTGGTGCTATACACTTCTTTAAATCCATCAGCAGATTTATCAATCACTAATAGATTAAATGTATTTGTTCCTAAATCAATTATTGCTAGTCGCTTCACAAACTAATTATTGCAAGCTAATTGGAATAGCGCAACCACTTAAAAATTTCTTTCCAAGAAGCTTTCTTTCCATACATTAAAATTCCTGTTCGGTACACTTTGGCTGCTCCTTTTAAAGTTACGAAAATAGCTGCAACTAGCAAAACAAGTGAAAGAATCAACTCTGTATAATGCACGGCTCCTGCAGAAATACGTTGCAACATAATGAATGGTGAAGTAAACGGAATTTGCGATAACCACATAGCAGTTGCTCCATTTGGATTAAAGACAACAAAGCAACCAATTACATAGATGAAAATAACCAGCATTTGCACAGGTAGCATAGCTTGATGCGA
>CAKZPK010000356.1 GCA_937139035.1 uncultured Crocinitomix sp.
TTTCTCTTCAGCAAACAATTCATCTGACGGATCTTCAAAATCAGGAATGCTCATTAATTCATTTGCAACAGCCATTGCTGGCCCCATTAAATCTAATTCACCTTTCATGGCTTTTTTCAAAATCATGTCAACAGTCAATAAACGGTTGATTTCATTTGTTCCTTCAAAAATTCTATTAATTCTTGAATCGCGATAAGCTCTTTCTACAGAAGACTCTGCAGAGAATCCCATTCCTCCAAATATTTGCACGGCCTCATCTACACAATAATCCAACACTTCAGATCCTACCACTTTAAGCATTGCACATTCTGCAGCAAATTCTTCAATTCCTTTTAAAGTTGCTTTTTGCTTATCCATTCCTTCTTCAACCTTCGCAGCAATTGCTTGATCTATATTTGCTGAACAACGATATACCGCCGATTCTAAAGCAAATGTTCCAATTGCTTGCTCTGCAATTTTATGTCTAATGGCACCATATTTAGAAATTGGTCTACCAAATTGTTCTCTCTCATTCGCATAACGCACAGAATGATTGATTACTTCTTTAGCTCCCCCCATTACTCCAGCGGCTAATTTGATTCGCCCAATATTTAAAATATTCAAAGCAATTTTAAATCCTTTATTACGCTCTCCCAATAAATTTTCTACAGGAACAGATACATTATTAAAGAATACTTGACGCGTAGATGATCCTTTAATCCCCATCTTCTTTTCTTCTGCATTTAAAGTGATTCCTTCTGAATCTGCATCAACAATAAAACCAGTCAAGTTTTCATCATCTCCAATTTTCGCAAAAACTGTAAATACATTTGCAAAACCTGCATTCGTAATCCACATTTTTTGTCCGTTAAGGATATAACTCTTACCATCATCAGTTAGTTTAGCCGTTGTTTTTCCTGAATTAGCATCAGAACCTGAACTTGGTTCAGTTAAGCAATACGCAGCTTTCCAAACTCCTGTTGCTAAATTTGGAATGTATTTTTGTTTTTGTGCTTCAGTTCCGTAATATAAAATTGGTAAAGTTCCAATTCCTGTGTGTGCACCATAAGCTACAGAAAAAGAATGTCCTCTTCCTAAATACTCTGTTGCAAGAATTGATGTTGGAAAATCAGCTCCCATTCCACTTAAATCCATAGGTACAGACATACCTAGCATTCCTAGTTCTCCTGCTTTCTCAACCAAAGTTGGCATTAAACCTTCCTCCATTGAATCAATTCGATCTAAATTAGGATCTACTTCCTGTCGGATAAATTCCAAACAAGTTTGGGCTATCATTCTTTGTTCTTCACTATAATCTTCTGGAGTAAAAATTGAATCGCAATTCGTTTCTTTAATTATAAACTCTCCTCCTTTGATTGGCTGTTTTTCTTCCATCTCTTTTTTATTTACAACGCTTTATACATTAATTTATGTGGTCCTATTTTGGGTACTTGATAGACCTGACCTTTTATCTTAAAATCTTGTTTTTCGTAAAATCCGGTTGCAATTAACCGGGCATCACACCACAAGAGTTTTACATTCATTTTTTTTAATTCTTCAATTGCTTTTGACACCAAGTCAGCTCCTACTCCATAACCTCTCATTTCAGGATCAGTTGCCATTGCTCTTAATCGATATTGATTTTTCTCCTCAAATCGTGGATTTATATCAACGATTAATGTAGCTGTTCCGACCACTTTATTATCAAACAAGGCTGCCATATGAAAAGTAGTTTTTTCCACATCAGGCGGAATTTGACAAGCATCTGGTCCATCTAAATGTGGCCACAACACCTTGTATCGTAAATCTCGAATTTGACTTACATCTACTTTTTTTATGTCAACTACGTTTCTCAAACTTACATCATTTCAATTACACCTGCAGCTCCTTGTCCTGTTCCAATACACATTGTCACAACACCATATTTACCGTTACGGCGTTTTAGCTCATTCATGATTTGAACAGATAATTTTGCTCCTGTACAACCTAATGGGTGACCCAATGCGATTGCTCCACCATTTACGTTAACCAAATCAGGATTGACCCCTGTTTCTTTAATAACCGCTAATGATTGTGATGCAAATGCTTCATTCAGTTCAAATAAATCGATATCGTTCATTTGTAATCCTGCCATTTTAACTGCGCCTGGAATTGCTTCAACAGGTCCAATTCCCATAATTCTAGGTGGAACTCCAACAACTTTATAAGAAACTAAACGAGCAATTGGCTCTAAGTTTAATTTCTTCACCATTTCTTCAGACATCATTAGGCAAAATGCCGCTCCATCTGACATTTGCGAAGCATTACCAGCTGTTACAGATCCATTTGCGGCAAACACAGGTCTTAACCTTGCTAAAGCTTCGACAGTAGTTCCTAAACGCGGACCTTCATCAACACTAATGGTATTAACACGCTCGGCTCTTTTACCATTCGCATCCAAATAAACTTCGTTCACATTAACTGGAACAATTTCATCTGCAAATTTCCCTTCCTGAATTGCTTTTAGCGCTTTCATGTGAGAATTAAATGCAAATTCATCCTGTGCTTCTCTTGAGATATCAAATTGCTTTGCTACTTCCTCTGCTGTATTTCCCATTCCCCAATACCAATCGGCATGGTCTTTTGAAATTTTAGCATTTGGCACAACTCTCCAACCTCCCATTGCAATGGCAGACATTGATTCCGTTCCACCAGCAATAATCACATCAGCAATTCCTGCTTCGATTTTAGCCTTTGCAATCGCCATTGTTTCAATTCCAGAAGAGCAATAACGGTTTACCGTCATTCCCGGAACTTTATTCGTATCCAATCCCATTAAAGAGATGAATCTTCCTACGTTCAAACCTTGCTCGGCTTCAGGCATTGCATTTCCTACAATTACATCATCAATTAATTCGTGATCCAATTCAGGAACTTCTGCCAAAATTTGTTTAATTACGTCAGCCGCCAAATCATCTGGGCGCGAAAACCTGAAACCTCCTTTATTTGCTTTTCCTACTGCTGTTCGATATGCTTTTACTATATATGCTGTTTTCATTCTTTCAAGATTAAAGACAAAAGATCATTGACAAAAGACTAAACCAGTGTCTTTTTAAAACCATTTATCATTTTTTGTAATTCGTTTAATTTTTTTATAATTATATCAAATTTAGCCTCTGTTAAATATCCCACTTTACATCCTACAATGAGCTGCGTCTCTAATTCATATGAAGAGCCCAATGCAACACTCAAGAAACGAGAAAAATCCTTATCTGTGCTTCGCGCAGACCCTTCTGCAATATTTGAAGGGATTGAAACTGCGCTTCGATTAATTTGAGAAATAAGACCATATTTTTCTGTTTCAGGGAAAGACTTAGTGAGTGCAAATATCTCAACTGCAAGACTCAATCCTTGCTTCCATATTTTCAACTCTCTAAAATTGTGCATTACACCACTTAATCTTTTCTCTTTTGTCTCATCTCTTTTATCACCGCACTAATTTCTCAACACCTTCCCTTTAGTCACTATTGACTGAATTCGTTCGAGTGTTTTTTTCTTGGTACACAAGTCTAAAAAGGCTTTGCGTTCCAAATCCAATAAGTATTGTTCGTCCACTTTTGTTAAGTCTGACAAATCGCCACCAGCTAATACAAATCCTAATTTTTCTGAGATGTATTTATCATGTTCAGAAATGTAATTACCATGTGCCATTGTATCTGCTCCAACATAAACAATCCCTAAGCCCTCTTGACCAAGAACCGTAATATCTTTTGCTTTAACTGGCTGTGTATAGCCAGCATTAAACAAGGATAAACATGCTTCTTTAGCTCTTGTTAATTGGTAATCTCTATCTACTACTACTTCGTCAATTCCCTCACGTAAATAGCCTAAATCAAATGCTTCGTATGCAGAGGTAGACACTTGTGCCTGACCAATTGTTAAGAAGCTATCTCTAAATCTGTTGATTCTTACATCTCCAGATTTTAAATTATCAGAGAAACGTTTTGCAAATTCTTTGGTTCCGCCTCCACCAGGGATCAAACCTACTCCAAACTCCACTAAGCCCATGTATAATTCTGAATGAGCAATTACCTTATCAGCATGCATTGACATTTCACAACCTCCACCTAAAGCCATATTGTGTGGCGCAACAATTACTGGACAAGACGAGTAACGAATACGCATCATTGTGTCTTGGAATTGCTTAATAGCAAAATTCAATTCATCATATTCTTGCTCCACAGCCATCATGAAAATCAATCCAACATTTGCTCCAGCCGAAAAGTTTTGACCGTTGTTTGAAATGACTAATCCTTTATATTCTGTTTCGGCTAAATCAATTCCTTTATTAATACCTTGTAAAACTCCGCCTCCAATTGTATTCATTTTTGTATGGAATTCTAAATTCAAAATTCCGTCACCTAAATCAATTAAATGGCAATCATTATTTTCCCATACTGTATTTCCTGCTCTCAAATTCTCAATAAAGAGTAGGTTCTCTGTTCCTGGAATGACTTTATAAGCACCTGCTGCAATATCATAATACATTTTAACACCATTCTCTACTTTATAGAATGATTTGATTCCTGCATCTAGCATTTGTTGTACCCATGGCGAAACGGTTTTACCGTGTCCTTTAACTATCTCCATGAATTTTTCAACTCCAACAATGTCCCAAGTTTCAAAAGGTCCTAACTCCCATCCAAAACCTGCTCTTAAAGCATCATCAATTTTGTAAAGTTCGTCAGAAATCTCGGGCATTCTATTTGAAACGTATGCAAACAAACCTGCAAATGCTTTACGGTAAAAATCACCAGCTTTGCCTTTGTCTGCAAATAACATTTTAGTTCGTGCGGCTAAATCATCTACCGTTTTAGTTTGCGCTAAAATTGGAAAGTTCACTTTTGATTTGCCTTCATATTCTAATGTTGAAAGATTAAGTGATAAAATGGCTTTTTTACCATCAACTACCTCTTTCTTATAAAAACCTTGTTTAGACTTTGAGCCCAACCAACCGTTTTCAACCATTTTCCCTATATACTCTGGCAATTGAAATTGTGCATTCTCCTCGTCATCTGGACAATTTTCACGCACACCATTAGCAACGTGCACTAGCGTATCTAAACCTACTACATCACAAGTTCTAAAGGTTGCAGACTTTGGTCTTCCTAAAACTGGGCCAGTTAATTTATCAACCTCTTCTACAGTTAATCCCATTTCATCCACTAAATGAAATAGTGACATAATTGAATAAACCCCAACTCTATTAGCAATAAAAGCAGGAGTGTCTTTACACAATACTGTTTTCTTTCCTAAAAAACGTGCTCCATAATGCATGAAAAAATCAACAATTTCAGGATCCGTTTTCGGAGTTGGAATAATTTCTAATAATTTTAAGTAACGCGGCGGGTTAAAAAAGTGAGTTCCGCAAAAATACTTTTGAAAATCTTCACTTCTACCTTCCAACATCATGTGAATTGGAATTCCAGATGTATTTGAAGAAACTAAAGTTCCTGGCTTTCTGTATTTATCAACCTTATCAAAAATGATTTTCTTTATATCTAATCGCTCAACAACAACCTCAATCACCCAATCACAACTATTAATTTTTTCAAAGTCATCATCAAAATTTCCAGTCTCGATACGACTTGCAAATGACTTTTTATAAATAGGTGAAGGCTTTGATTTTAACGAGGCTTTCAAAAAATCATTAACCAATCTATTTCTTACTGCCTTATCCTCTAGTGTTAGTCCTTTCTTTTCTTCTGTAGCATTCAATTCTCTTGGAACCATGTCTAATAAAAGAACATTGCAACCAATATTTGCAAAGTGGCAAGCAATAGCAGAGCCCATAACTCCAGATCCTAATACCGCTACTTTTCTAATTTTTCTATTCATCTTATATTGTTTTGGATGTAAGTTGTACTTACTTAACTTTTAAACCATTTTTTTCAAACACCTTATTATCTTCTAACAAATCTGTTAATATGGTATCTACCTTTTCCATTACTTCAAAAAATGCCTTGACTTTGGTTTTAGGCAGGCTTTCATACACTTTTTCATTAAAGTTGAGAACAACGTCTCGTGCCATTTTTCGTTTTTCAACTCCTTCTTCAGTCAAGAAAACTAAAGATTTTCTTTTGTCAACTGAATCTGCTTGACGCCGAATTAATCCATTTTCCTCCATATTTTTGAGGGTTCGTGACAAACTAGTAGGTTCCATTCCCATTTTTGGGCCTAGTGCTGTACTCGGCGTTCCTTCTCTTTCTATATTCAATAAAATAAATCCCCAAGAAAAGGACATATTATACTGTGCTGCTACTTGGTTATAGTAGCGCGAAATTTTAAACCAATTATTTCTGACGTGAAATTCAAATAGTTGTTCTTTATTCATTCAATAATATGTATTATCTTTAACGGAAACCAAATATAATAATAATATTGCTATGCGTGCATAGTTTTATTATTTTTTTTATTTCTTCGCTTTTCATTATTCTTATCCACCATTTTATGCGATTATTGCCACACATCAAAATCATATTTACTACAACGTTTATACTTATTTCATCATTTGCTATTAGTCAAGAATCAGAATTGAAGCTAGACGAAATCATGAAAGGAAATGAGTTTATAGGACATCAACCTTATGATTTTAATTGGGGACCAAACAGTAAACACATTTATTTTAGGTGGAATAAGGAGAATGCGTTAGTTGCTCCATACTACGTCTACTCTATTTCAGAAAAATCTTACAGCAAACTTCAACTCAATGAGCAAGTTCAACCAATAGCGCAATCTCATAAAGGAGAAGCAACATCCTTCTTTAAATATGGCCCTTCTATCTATTCGATTGATAAACATGATAACACTAAATGCATTTACACATCAACAGAAGGGTTCCAAATTCAGTCTGTAATTGAGGATCGAATAATCATTAAACGTGGTAATAATTTATTTTCATTTCATACGACAAAAGGAGAGTTCAAACAATTGACAAATGTAACCTCTGGAAGTAATCCTAGCAAAGAAGAATCGTTAACCTACCTAGAACAACAGCAAGAGGAATTATTTAAAACTATCCAAGTTAACAAAGCGAAAACTAAAGCAGAAAAGGATTATAGAGAATCAATGACTCCAAAATTTATTCGTCCTTTTTATTTAGATGGATGGTCTTTAGACAACATTACAATTAATGAAGAGCTTACCTTTGCGGCGTTAATCAGAAGTAAATATCCTAAAAATGAAAATACCTCTTATATGGCTTATGTCACTAAAGATGGAAAATCAACAGCTAAAAATGCACGAAGCAAAGTTGGGGCCGAGAACCCTAAACATGAATTATTTATTTGGCACTTAGCAAAGGACACTTTTGTACAAGTCAGTTTTTCAGCTTTAAGCGGTATTGATTTAGCGCCCGAATTCTACTCAGAGTATCCGGATTTAAAACCGCAAGACTATAATAAAGAGCTGATTTACCATTTGCACGGTTTTAATGAAAGCGGCAATAAATGCTTAATCGAGATTAAGTCATACGACAACAAAGACCGGTGGATTGGGTATTACAATTTAGAAACGGAGAAATTTATTGAAACGGATCACCAGCATGATGCAGCATGGATTGGTGGACCAGGAATAACAGGCTGGAATATGGTTAGTGGAAATGTTGGGTGGATGGATGACGAATGCTACTATTTTCAATCAGAAGAATCGGGATATTCTCATTTGTACATGACCAACTCAACAGACAACGAAACAGTTGCTCTAACAAAAGGAGAGTTTGAAATACACGAAGCAAAGCTCTCTCTAGATAAAACCAAATTCTTTATCACTGCCAACAAAAACCACCCCGGCAATAGGGAGTTTTATCACCTAGATATCAAATCAAAAAAATTGACTGAGATTTTGACTCAAGACGGTAATCACGAAGTATTTGTATCACCCAATGAAGAATGGCTGTTGGTCAATTACTCTTTTAAAAACAAACCATGGGACTTGTATATAGCCAAAAACAAAGCAGGAACAACATTGGAACAGATTACAAAGTCTCAAAGTGATGCTTTGAAAAATTATAAATGGCGCACGCCACCTGTAATTACTTACAAAGCAAATGACGGACAAGAAGTA
>CAKZPK010000357.1 GCA_937139035.1 uncultured Crocinitomix sp.
GATCACTTTAACCCTATTATTAAATGAACGTGCTAAATTAAATAATCTTGATGTGTAGCAATGCTTTAAACGAAAAAAACTATCCTTTGTTATACAGTTAAGGATTGATGATAGACTGTTTGTGTTGGGAACGCCATATCCAGCTTATGCTCCGCAAATCTTCGCAAAATAGCTAAGTTCATCACTGTTTGCGTTTCAAAAATATCTGCCTCTTTACGAATAAAATAGATAAATGTAATTCCTAAAGAAAAGTCTCCAAACGAATTGAAACTTGTAAAAAAATCATCATCTACAATTGCTTTATTCTCTGTTGCGATTGTTCTTAAAAGTTGAATTGCTTCTTCTATTTGGTCAGCACTGGTATCATAAGTTAATCCTAAATTGAGCGTTACCTTTCGAGTAGGCTCAAGATCAACATTCTCTACTGCATCATCCGAAAACATGGAATTGGGCACTGTAACAACTCGCCCTGCAAGTGTTTCAACACGCGTACTTCTAATTCCTATTTCTCTTACAAAACCATCTATATCACCAATCTGGATTCGATCCCCTAACTGAAAAGGCTTATCCGCAAAGATCATAATTCCTCCAAAGAAGTTTTTAACCGTATCCTGTGCAGCCAAAGCAAATGCTAATCCTCCAATTCCAAGCCCTGCAATAACAGCCCCAACGTCATAACCAGCATTATTCAACCCAACAATTATTCCTAAAGTCCAGATAATAATCCGCAACCCTTTTCTAAAAATTGGCAATAATTGATCATCCAAATCAGACTCTGTTTTTTCAGTCATTGGCACCACATACTCTTCAATTAACGCATCTGATAAGCGCGCCACCATCCAAGTAATATTGATCACTGTTAAAAAGCCGAATATATGCCCCATAAAAGCGCCATCATCCGAATAGTTTAATTTAGTACTAAGCGCCCACCATGATACACCCAATACAATTCCAAAAACAACAGGCTCTTCCACCTTATCCACGATAATATCATCCAATTTAGACTTTGAACGGGCAGTAAGTTTAGATATAAAGCGTTTTGAGACCCAATACAATAATTTACCTCCTATAATTGCTCCGAGAATAATTCCAAAAGCAATCAAATATTGCTCAATCGTATTTCCATAATACAGTCTTTCAAAAAAACCTAACGATTCGTTTAGAACATTCTCATCAACAACAGCGGTACTGACAGTCTCTACTGTATCAATAATTGATGTTTTAATATTTAAACTCAATGAATCTTGCATATCCTAACTTTTTGATAATCTATGGGATTAATTCACAATACTACAGAAATAAATAACGCGCTTTTCGTCAAAAAAAAACCAGTTTTCACAGTAATTTCTTAATAAACCTGAATCAAACAAGCAAATCTCAATTATCGAATAATAGTTAAGGCACATCTCATTTGCACTGTAACACTAGTGGATAATAATTTTTTAAGGAGAATCATACCCTATTTCTTTCTATTGAGGGTAAATTTCTTAATTTTACCCCTTGGGAAATACGTTATGAAAAAGGATCAAGCGACCAAAGAAAAACTATCAAAACGCACTAGACGAATAATCTTATTGATTGTTTGGATTGGGGCATTTCTTCCATTATTTGGAATATTATGGATGCTAAGCGCAGCCCGACCAGGCATTCCGTCACACGAAGAACTTGCAAATCCACCGGATAAGCAAGCATCAATCATTTACACTTCGGACGGAGAAGAAATGGGCCGATTTTGGAGTGTTAATAGAAAAAGTGTACCCTACAATAAAATTTCACCTTTTGTAATCTCTGCATTAATTGCGACTGAGGATCAACGATTCTATGATCATGCTGGTGTAGATGCAGAAGGACTTGCACGTGCAGTCACATTTGCAGCCGTTGGAAAAGACGGTGGTGGTGCCAGTACGATTTCACAACAATTAGCAAAACTTTTATATACTGCTAGTGACACTGCTAATGGTGGAGTTGCAAAGGATAAATGGGGACGTTTAGAGCAAAAATTTGGTGAAAATATTTTGGCAGTGCGATTAGAAAAGCACTATACCAAAGAAGAAATCATTACCATGTATTTGAACAACTTCGATTTCTTGTATAACGCCGTGGGAATCTCTTCCGCATCTCAAGTTTATTTCAATAAAACGCCAGATAGTTTAAAAATGGAAGAGGCTGCAATGCTTGTGGGAATGTGTAAAAACCCTGGCATGTACAACCCTTTGAAGTTTCAATACAAAGATTATTCTGATGATGCAGACGGAATAGCGCAATATGAATTGGATAGTACAAGAGCTTATTCACGTAGAAACCAAGTTCTTTATCAATGGTTGGTTAATAGTGATGCCGGAAATGAAGCTCTTACTATAAAAATGGATCGTTCTACTTATGATTCTCTTTCTGCTTTACCAATTCTAGTTGATTATCAAATTGTTGATCATAAAGAAGGATTGGCACCTCATTTTAGAGAAATTTTAAGAAAAGAGTTAACGGCTAAATTTCAGGAAACAAATGATGACGGAACCTTGGTTTACGAAAAAGCAGATGGTACGCCTTACAACATTTACAAAGATGGTTTAAGAATATATACTACCATTGACTCTAGAATGCAAGTTTACGCTGAAGAAGCTGTGCAAGAACACATGGAGACTACACTGCAAATTGAGTTTGACAAGAATAATGCAAAAAACAAGCGCCCTCCTTTTGCTAATGACGCAAATGATAAAAGAATTGATCAAATTTTAAGTCAAGCCACAAAAACATCAGACAGATACAGAAGATTAACTGATGCAGGTGCTTCTGATGCCGAAATAGAATCCTCTTTTAATACTCCAATTAAAATGAAGGTGTTTTCATACAGTGGCGATTTTGACACCACTATGACTCCGTTGGATTCAATCAAATACTACAAAAGTATTTTGCAAGCGGGACTAATGTCCATGGATCCAAAAACAGGATTTGTAAAAGCATGGGTTGGTGGTCCAAACTTCAATCACTTCTCATTTGATCACGTTAAACAATCACGCAGACAGGTAGGTTCAACAATTAAACCTTTTGTATATGCAGCTGCATTGAGCTTAGGCACAATTACACCTTGCAAAACATACATTGATATGGATTATTGCGTTGATGTTCCTGTTAGTCCAACACGAGACAAGTCATGGTGTCCTGTAACAGGAACTGATAACACAGGAGCACCAATTCCTACAAAATGTGGTTTAGCAGGGTCCTTGAATAATATTACCGTGGCTATAATGAAAGACATGGGAGCTTCAGCAGGTCCTGCAACAATGGATAAAGTTTTAAGAGATGTAGGAATTGCCTTGCGAATTGAAGACGTTGTTCCATCAATGTGTCTGGGACCTATGGATATTTCACTTTACAACATGGTTGGTGCACAAAGTACATTTGCAAACAAAGGGGTATACATTAGACCAATCTATGTTATGCGCGTTGAAGACCGTAATGGAAATGTCATTATTGATTTAGAGTATGACATTCGAGAGGCAATGAGTGAGCAATTAGCGTACACAATGGTTAACATGATGAAAGGTGCTGTTAATGGTGCTGCAAATGTTCACCAAGGAAACAAGGTCTATGCTACAAGTAGTTCATTAAAAAGTAGTCGTCCGTGGGGAGGAATAAAATATCCAACAGCGGGTAAAACAGGTACTACGAATGGTGCATCTGATGGTTGGTTTATGGGATTAACTCCAGAGCTTGTAACGGGTGTGTGGGTAGGAGCAGATGATAGAGACATCCACTTTAGAAGTTACCCGTGGGGACAAGGCTCCCGTATGGCACTTCCTATCTACGGTTACTATATGCAACGCGTTTATAAAGATGCGTCAATCGATATTTCTAAAAAGGATTTTGAAGCACCACCCAATTATGACGGCAGCATTTTTAGTTGCTCCGTTGATGATGAGGGTCCAATATTATAAAAAAGATGAATAAAGTAGTTAAAGACGTTAACGAAGCATTAGTTGGAATCACAGATGACATGACAATCATGTTAGGAGGTTTTGGACTTTGCGGTATTCCAGAAAATAGCATTGGTAAATTAGTTGAACTTGGTGTCAAAAATTTAACCTGCATTTCAAACAATGCCGGGGTAGATGATTTTGGACTAGGTTTACTTTTGCAAAAAAAGCAAATTAAAAAAATGATCTCTTCTTATGTAGGAGAGAATGATGAGTTTGAGCGCCAGATGTTAAGTGGAGAATTAGAGGTTGATTTAATTCCTCAAGGATCATTAGCTGAGCGCTGCAGAGCTGGAGGTGCTGGAATTCCCGCTTTTTATACGCCAGCAGGTTACGGTACAGAAGTAGCTGAAGGTAAAGAAGTAAAGATATTCAATGGCAAGCCACATATTTTAGAATCTGCATTAGAAGCAGACTTTGCAATCGTTAAAGCCTGGAAAGCTGATACCGCGGGAAACTTGATTTTTAAAGCGACTGCACGAAACTTTAACCCTATGATGGCAATGGCAGGTAAAATAACCATTGCAGAGGTAGAAGAAATTGTTCCGGTTGGCGAATTAGACCCTAACTTTATTCACACACCTGGCATTTTTGTTCAACGTGTTTTCAAAGGAGAAAAATTCGAAAAAAGAATTGAACAAAGAACGGTACGACAAAAAAATTAATCGAAATTCGATTTTATAAACGCAATGAAAAAGCTCATAACAAGCTTATTTCCTTACAAAAGCGCATCATGGTATGTGCTTTTGGCGTTATTTACCTATATCGTTTATCTCACCTTTGATTTTGGTATTCCAAATCCTCTTGCATGGGACACAATGGGCTACCATGTGTACCTTGCCGAATTATTTTCAGATGGAGATTTAAGTATTTCTGACCTCAGTTATTATGAGGGAATAATGGCAACTTATGAAAACACAACCAGTCTTTATCAATTCATCCCATTAGATCCTGAAATTGGTGGGGGCTACATTACAAAATACACCTCTGGTTGGGCTGTTCTTCATGCACCATTCATTTATCTTGGCCACCTATATGCCGGATGGATGGGCTATGCACAAGATGGTTTTTCATTGCCGTATCAATTTTCAGCAGTTATTGGTAGCCTTTTCTACACCTTTCTCGGACTAGTTATTTTACGCAAAATCTTTCTTCACTTTTTTAGCGAAAAAATAACGGTTATTTTATTCTTGATACTTGTTTTAGGAACAAACTACTTGCACATGAACTCGGCGTGTACAGGTTTAGCACACGTTTCTTTATTCACTCTTTACGCTTCGCTACTTTATTTCACAATTAAGTTTCACGAAAAGAATAGTTTCAAATCAGCAATTTTAATTGGTTTAAGCCTTGGTTTCTTGGCATTAATTCGCCCTACAGAATTAATAGCGACACTCATCCCTTTACTCTACGGCGTAACCTCTTGGACCACCTTTAAAACACGCTTTGTAGAGGTATTCAAAACACATTATTATTGGATTGCGATAATTTGTATGATACTTGTCGGCAGCATCCAACTTTTCTATTGGAACTATACTACAGGTTCTCCTCTCTTCTACTCTTATGTTCATAACGGTGAAGCATTAGACTTTAATCGCCCTCATGTAATAGAGGTGCTTTTCAGCTTTAGAAAAGGATGGTTGATTTACACACCCGTTATGATCCTTCTTGTTTTAGGATTTATAGGTGTATATAAAAAGCACAAGTCACTATTCATTGGAACACTTGCTTTCACCATTATTAACGTATATGTTATTTCATGCTGGACAGTTTGGTGGTATGCCGGCAGTTTTTCTCAACGTGCATTAGAACATTCATACCCCATTTACATTTTAATAATTGGATTTGGATTAGTAGGACTTGCTCAATACAAAAAAGCAGTTATTGGGGTTTTTATCACTTTATGCATTTGTTTAAACCTTTTTCAAACCTACCAAATGCGCCACGGAATTCTTCATCCGTCGCACATGACCAAGGATTATTATTTCTCAGTATTTGGGCAAACTACTCCACCAACAGAGGAACAAAATGAATTACTTCTTATTAATCGTGAACTAACTGATTTTGAAAATCCAGAGGATTATAATTTAATTACCACCATTCGACCAGATTTTGAATTACCAATGCTACTAGATGGTGAAAATATTCAAACACCAATTGTAAAAATTCCATTTGATGAGTTGACCGAAAAAGACCATTTATGGATTAAAGCAATAACTACCATTGAAACAACAGATGAACTAATTCGTTATCAAGAAGAATCATTTGCAGTACACCTAGCAGCATTTATGCTTTATAAAGAACGAACCTATAGTTGGAGAAACGAACCATTAGAGCGTTTTGACACTAATGAGGTAACATTGACCAAGGAATATCTAACACCAGATTTAAGAACATTAAGTGATGAAATTGGAATTAGAGTTTGGCTGCAATATGGTGCAAACGTAATGGTGAACGATCTTTATTTTGAGGTTTACGAAAAAAAAATGGACTAATAAGTGAAGGGATTGACTGACAAATATCTTCACTTTAATGATTTTGAAAAAAAAATCGTTCTTGGACTCTTCATCATACTTTGGAGCTTTCTATTCACTAGGGCTGTTTATGTACCTGTTTTACATGACGAAATAGCCACCTTTTTCTACTATATTCAGTCAGACAATTATATGCCACCCGGCGCACATTGGGATGCAAACAATCATGTACTCAATTCCATGCTCTCCAATTTTTCTTACCACATTTTTGGGTCATCACCTTTAGCATTGCGTTTACCAAATGTACTTACTTATGTCTTATTCTTTTATGGCGTATTTCAAATTGCAGGGAGACTAAACAAAAAAATATTGCGCTGGGGATTATTCCTCGCCTTAGTTGCATCACATTATTTATTCGAATATTTTGGTGAATGCAGAGGTTACGGAATGTCCATTGCTTTTTTTGTTTTTGCCATTTTTCAATTTATCCGACTAAAAGAAACTGGGGCACGAAAACATTTATTCTTTGTCCCGCTTTTCTTGTTTTTAGCAACGGCAGCTAACCTAACTTTAATCCTACCATCTGTATTGCTATTTGGTTTCATGGCATTGTTTCAA
The DNA here is from genome assembly GCA_937139035.1 of uncultured Crocinitomix sp. Taxonomy (GTDB): domain Bacteria; phylum Bacteroidota; class Bacteroidia; order Flavobacteriales_D; family Crocinitomicaceae; genus Crocinitomix. Next base: position 7,067 of record CAKZPK010000357.1, read on the forward strand.
CTAAAACAAAATTTTACGGAGAACAAAAAGGCACTTTTAATCAATGCAGGCATCCTTTTACTTACTGGTCTTCCTTTTCTAATCCTAGTTAAATTATCATTTGCATTTAAAGAACGTGGAGCATTCTATTATGGCGTAGGTGATGGATTTTACGAAGTGACAGTTCGTTCATTGAGCCAAGTGTTCATGGATTTTTACAATCAACCAATTGCAATAATCTTAACGCTGCTATTCATTGGATTTGTGCTATACGCTATCCTTCAACTATTCAAAAAAAAATCCTTATACAGCACTCTAGACAACGCAAGCTTTTTTGCAACATTGCTTACTGCTAACATTGCGTGCATTCTATTTCTATTTCATAAAATGGAGGTTAACTTTCCAGAAGATCGAGTTGCCATTCACCTCTTCTTTCTTTTTGTAAGTAGTCTCGCTTTTATATTGGATGATTTAAGCACCAAACATGCTAGAATTTCACTAATAGGCATCCCTCTATTTTACTTTCCTGTTCTCTTTCTTTTTCATGCTACCCCTTCAGGATCTACCTTCTCATCAGAAGAACGTACATCTAATTCCATTTACGATTATATTGCCAATGCTGAGAATGATTTTCAATTCCCCGCAACTGTTGGCGGATACAAAACACAAGAGTTCTGTTGGTATTATTTAAATAATAGAGACGGTGGTACACAAGGTAAAATTCACACCAATTATCACATTGCATTAGATGCCGATTTTCAAATAGTAAGACACGAAAAAATTGAAGATTCAACACTTTTCGATTATTATGACCCGGTTGTTGTTGACCCTGACACAAAGCTCACGCTATTTGAACGCCGTAACAAACTACAAAAGCAACTCATCTACTTAACAGATGTAAGACCAACCAACGGTTTTGTTACAGATGAATATCATAACATCCTTGAAATGGAAATTGACAGCCTTGAGGAGCGCACATTATTTATTGGAACCGAATTAACCTTTGATGCGCAAGAAAAACCTTTTATTGGTCGGTTGGCCGTTACGGTTAATGACTCTACAGGCGCCTCTCTTTATCAGGAATACATTCCACTAGATTGGTTGCGCAAAAATTGGAATGGAGACGAAAACAACCTCCATCAAGGGACATTATTACACTATATTCCGCAAGGAGCACAAACCTTAAAATTTTACATCTGGAACATTGATAAAACATCCTTTTCTATTCCAAATGGAAAGTGTTATCTTTATCAACTTGAAAGAGATTTTCCAAATCAATACAATTAAACATGGCCTTAGATAAAATAGGAATCGCAAAACGAATCGCACAGGAATTAAAGGACGGTTGGTACGTAAATCTTGGAATTGGAATTCCAACTTTAGTAGCGAACTACATTCCTGAAGGAATTGAAGTTGAATTTCAATCTGAAAACGGATTATTAGGGATGGGACCATTCCCTTTTGAAGGAGAAGAAGATGCTGATTTAATTAATGCAGGAAAACAAACTGTTACCATAATGGATGGTGGAGTAATTTTCGATTCTGCAACCTCTTTTGCAATGATTAGAGGACAACATGTTCAATTAACTGTTTTAGGAGCTATGGAAGTAGCACAAAATGGTGACATTGCAAACTGGAAAATTCCTGGTCGCATGGTTAAAGGAATGGGAGGTGCTATGGATTTAGTAGCATCTGCTGAAAACATTATTGTAGCAATGATGCATACAAACAAAAGAGGAGAGTCAAAACTTCTTTCTAAATGTTCGTTACCACTTACAGGTGTAGGTTGTGTTACTCGCGTTGTAACAAACTTGGCTGTATTGGAAATCAAAGACAATCAATTTCATTTAATTGAAAGAGCACCTGGTGTTTCTGTTGAAGAAATTAAGGCGGCAACTGAGGGCGAATTAGTTGTGCCTAATGATGTTCCTGAAATGAAAATTTAACCTTTTGAAGGATAAAAAAATTGCGGTTATCGGTGCTGGTCCTGCCGGTATGACTGCAGCTTATGAATTGACCAAAGCAGGTTTTGATGTCACGCTATACGAAGCATCAGACAAAGTGGGCGGACTTTCAAAAACGATAGACCTTTGGAACCAAAAGGTAGACTTGGGGCCTCACCGTTTTTTTAGCAATGACAC
>CAKZPK010000358.1 GCA_937139035.1 uncultured Crocinitomix sp.
TAATAATAAGAGAGAACATTTGAAATAATTTATTTTTTTCATTTAATTAGAATTTTAAAATGTAAGCCTTGCCAATTTAGCATAGCTTTTAGATTCATTGTTTGCAATTAAATATAGATTGATTATGTTGTCGTTTTGCACAAAACCTCATAAGTGGTATTGCTTATTTCATAATTGGTTGACAAAGTGCCAATCATTGCTAATTAAGCCTTTTTTAAACTCTCATTTTTTATTAAAGTGTATAATAATAATAGTGAATGAAAACTAGGTGTATTGCTATGATAATTCGTACTACAATCGATTTAGATTAGTTTATGCCAACCATAATTTAATAGCGTTGATCAAAAAATCGTACTCACCAATTGGTTTAGCCCAATTTCTTTGTCACGCATTGGCAGCCTAACAAAGAAATCGGGCTTTTAGACAAACACGAATTATTCCAATAAATAAATTAACTTAGTCAATTATACTAAATCAACCATTGAATTATGGAAAAAAATGAAATTTCCGAAGAAGTAACAGTCACACCTGTAATTAAGGATTTAGAGCGGTTATTCAACCGTTTTATTGGTTTTATTTGGTCGATTGTTGAGCGACTTTTTAATGGTTTACAAAATTTCATAGCCTTTGCGCTTAACCATTTTTTGATTCTTGCGGCAGTTGTAATACTTGGCGGATTACTTGGAGTATTTAGCACAAAATTTATTCCGCGCAACTACGAGTCTAACATGATTATTAAGATGAATGTTAATGCCAAAGATCAATTGATGAATGATATCGGTTATTTCAACGCGTTAATTCAAAAAGGCGCAGTAGAGGAACTTTCAACATTACTTTCTATTACAAAAGAAGAAGCCGCAACCTTAACCTCATGTGATGCATATCCTTACGCCACCTTTGTAGAAAAAACAGTTGCACTTAATGAGTTGTATATGACAACTGATTCGGCTATTTACAATCAACTCAACTTAGGACAATTATTATCATCAGAAACCAGTGAGTTAAGTTCAAAGTTTAGAATTTCATTTACAGCAACGGATCAAACAATTTTCTCTAAAATTGAAACTCCGTTCCTAGCCTATTTAGAACGCGTACCGGAATTGAATCAATTGCTGGAATCAAGCCAGAAAGCGTTAAACTTTCAAAAGCAAATTTATCTCAAAGAAATGAGCAATTTGGATACCTTAAAGAAAGTAATGAACTTGGCTTTACTTGAACAGGCAAAAAACTCTAGCGATAACGGAAGCAATACATATGTCAACCTATCTCCCGAAAATCAAACTAACGGTGGGATAGATGCATTAGATATTCAAGACCGATCCATTTTTTATGCGCTAAAAATCACAAATATTGATGTGGCTATTCAGGAACATGTTAGCTGTTATTTTGTCAATTCTCATTTAACACCATTCGGTAAAAAGATAGGTTATGGGAGACTATCGCGAGGAATTGCTACTGCGACGGTTTTCTTTATGTTCACAATTCTTTTGCTCTTTTTTATCCGCTTAAACAAAAACAAGGCATAAATGAATGCCGAAAGTGCTGGAATTTCTGAAAAACTAAAACGAAATGTGTACGGAAGTGCCTTTTATAAGGGAATTGATGTACTCTTCAACTTTTTATTGGTACGTTACGCCATTCGTTTTTTCGGTGCTGAAGATTATGGCCTTTGGCTCACTATACTCTCCTTTTTCGCTTGGTTTTCTGTAATAGAATTCGGTGTTAGTAGTAGTTTTAGAAATCGTTTAACACAGTACTTTTCTGACAAAAAGTTTGATTCAATTCGAGCTTGGATCGGAATGGGCTATCGCGCCACAACAATCATTTATTTACTGGCTATTATTCTATTTTTAATTGTTTATAATAGCATTGGTTTTTCATTTGAACAATACGACGAAAATTTCAACCTTGTTTTCCAAATCAGTTTTGTGCTTTACATGGTGCATTATATGCTCTTCTTTCTACAAACCGTTCTTTTAGCTACGCATCACGCACAATCAACCTATGTTATTAGTGCTATTCAAAAAGCCGTGCTTCTGTTCGGAATCATTGCATTTATTCAATTTGAGGTTACACCTTCCATGTCATTTATCTGCCTATGGTTTTCATCTATTCCTTTAATTGTTTGGGGAATTGCTACTTTCTTTTCGTACCGCTCATTTTTAGCGCCAATAAAACCAAGCCTACAAGAAATATCAAGTCCTAAAACAAAACCGTTTAAACACATCCAAAAAGCTTTTTTCATTATTCAAATAAGTACCTTAATCATTTATGCAACTGATAATATCATTATCATTAATGGATTAACAGGAGCAGATGTTACTTACTACAATATTGCTTTTAAATACTTCAATATTCTAATCATCCTTTTTAATATTGTTTTGTTACCCTATTGGTCTTCATTTACTGAGGCCGCACATAAAAAAGATGTCCATTGGATTAAAAAAAATGTGCGTAATTTAATACTGCTTTGGCTAGGAATTACCGCTTTATCAATCATCATGTTATTTGCTTCTGGTTATGCCTACGAATTGTGGATTGGAGAACCTGTTTCTATTCCAATTGAGCTTTCAATTTTTATGGGGATTTCTGTTTTAATCACCTGCTGGAATAACATTTTCTCCTATTTCTTAAACAGCATTTCTAAAACCAGAATGCAAATGATCGTTCTAATAATCTCGGCGCTTATCAATGTGCCGTTGTCCTTTTATTTGTTGGAAGAAATTGGGATAACAGGTGTAATAATTGCAACAAGTATTGCATTGTTACCACTTGCAATTGCCCTACCATTACAATACCGTTCTATTATTAAAAATTTTAATGCATAATGGATCAGGTGTTAACAAAAAATAATACGATTCATTTACTGTTTTTAGAATTGGTAAGTATTACACCTATTTTGATCATATTAGGAAATGTGGTTCCTCCAATGCCCATTAAAATTCATCATATGGGATTGGGAATTATTTTTTTAATCATGGTTTGGGCTTTAATCTCCGATCCTTATAAAAAATGGATGTTATATGTTGCAGGCGCCTATACCATTATTCAATTTACACATGAACAATGGTATTTAAAAGGCTTAATCGACTATTTTTTCGGTCCTTTTGCTTTATTATTATTGTTGGACATTTTAGTCAATCAAAAATTACCAAAAGCCACACTTCAAAAATATGAACGGCGGTTCTACTATCTTTTATGGGTTCCAATTGGTATTGCAGTATTACAATATTTCAATATAATGCCTATAAAATTTTGGAATGCCACCTACGTGAACTTTGCTTATTTTGGCTCACTTGCTGTTCCCCGACCTAATGGATTGCTTTATCATGGATCTGAGCTTTCTGTCATTATTTGTTTTGCAGCACTCTATCAGTTTTTCAAAAAAGAAAACAATGCGGTTTGGATGCTCCTGCTCATTATAGCAGCTGCATTCATGACTTACTTTAAAGCATTAATGGGTTGTGTTGTTCTTTTATTCCTTTACTATATCATATTTGTTAACCGTGGCATTTTGTCTCAATTCAAGCTCATTTCTAAAAAAAGGTTGATTTTTATTATAGCTTGTGTCGTTCTGGTTGTTATTGGAATTGCTATTCAATTCTTTTCGGTTGTTTACTATTATAGCGGCTATATCTTTCCAAGAGACATGTTAACTGGTCGTGGTGCGATTTGGAATATTTACCTCGAACGAATTAAAGATTTCTCATTGTGGAACTATTTATTTGGAAACGGAATGGGATCTTCATTTGATATTTTTGCAGATTATGCATCAGCAGACACTTGGTATTTGCTCGCTGCAGATCCAAATGCAGACACAGACTACGATACACATAATGCGGTTTTGAGCGTTTTCATCAATAGCGGTATTGTTGGTTTAGGGTTCCTCTTTTTTCTTTTCAGAATGGTATGGAATCAGGTTAAAAAGTGGTCGCCAGGAGCGAGTTGGAATAAGACCGTGTTTTTTGGTATTTTTATCGTTCCACTATTCACAATTGGAATTACAATTCCAATCTATGAGAATGCGATTTTTTGGATTAGTTTAGGCTTTTTAATACACCGCTGGAAATTTTACACAGATGACGAAGAAACAGTTGAAACATAAATTGGTTTCAGTTGCAAATATTGATTTGCTGCTGTTTTCGGCCTTTATCGTTTCTTTTTTCATGCATTATCGTGTTAACGGATTCATAGCTATGCTTCTCATAATTTGGGGACTCATTAAATTATTTCTAAAAAAACTCAATTTTAAAGGTGGATTGGGTTTACTTTTTTTACCCGGACTATTTATCATTTTAGTGATAGGACAAGCCTATACAACTGACTTAAAAGAAGGATGGACATTAATTGAGCGCAACTTATCACTGTTGCTATTACCCTACTCTATAGCGTCCATTATTCATTTCAACTCCAATAGACTATATCAAATCACCTATACAATTGTTGCTTCTGCAGTAGGCTTTAGCTTACTATGTCTGCTATACGCAGGAATAGAATCCTATCAAGTTGGAAGTATTTACACCATTCCAAATAACACCCATTTTTTATACAATCGGTTTATGCATCACCAATTAAGTGACCAGATTGATATGCATGCTGTCTACTTTGCCTTAATTGTGGCATTGGCCAACTCTATTGTTTTTCAAAATATTCTCTCTCCAAAAACAAGCAAAAAAAACAGAATATTACTGATTGTCTTATTCCTATATTTCTGCGGATTACTATATCTTTTAAAATCTGCTAATATTACATTTGGGTTCTTTATTTGCATCCTTATTATTCTCGGTTATCATTACGGAAAATCCTTATTTAACTCAACAAAAAAAACAGTTGCTGTAATAGCAGGCATTTTACTACTTGGACTTTTCACCTATAAAGGCATTGCCAGTAAATTAGATAATTTCCAGTTAGAATATACTATGTCAGACGAAGCAATGCGACCACTAGGTATTCGGTTATCCATTTGGGACTGCACCTGGCAAGTAATTCAGGAGAACTGGTTGCTTGGAACGGGAACGGGAGATTCTCATCACGAATTGATGAAAAAATATCATGAAAACAACTTCATTATTGGTTATGAAAATGATTTCAATTCGCACAATATGTACTTGCAGTATTGGATGAGCAATGGTTTATTAGCAATGGGACTTTTCATTTTTGGATTTATCGTATTATTGAAAAAAGCCGTGCAAAATAAAAACGCCCTATTTCTTTGCTTTATCGTTCTGTTTGCCCTCTTTAGCTTAACAGAATCTACTATGCGTACGCAAAAGGGAATGCTTTTCTTTGTGTTTTTTGCTGCCCTATTTTATTGGGCGCCACATTATCTTGCTTTAAAAAATCACCAAGAATGAAAGTTGCCATAGTACACAACTATTATAAGATACGAGGCGGTGAAGCAACTGTTGTTGCGCTTGAAAGTGAAGTATTGTCAAAAAATAATTTTGGCGTTGTTACTTACACTAAACACAATGATGAAATTGATCAATTTTCATTTATCGAAAAAGTGAAACTGCTTAAATATACTGCTTGGTCTGTAGATTCTTATAAAGCATTTCGTGCTTTTTTAAAAATAGACCAACCGGACATTTGCCATGTGCATAATTTTATGCCATTAATTTCACCATCTATTTTTCAGGCCTGCCAAGATGAAAATATACCTGTTGTGCAAACCTTGCATAACTACCGACTCATTTGTACCAATGGTTTATTATTGCGTAAAGGAAGAATATGTGAATTGTGTTTAGGTAAATCTGCCTATAAATCTGTTACAAAAAAGTGCTATAGAAATTCAGCTGCACAAACTTACGCAGTTGCCAGAATGATTGAGAAAAATAAATCTAATCAAACTTGGAGCAAAAATATAGACGCCTATATCTGCCTTACTGAATTTGCCAAATCCAAATTTATAGCGCACGGTTTACCAGCGAATAAATTGTTTGTAAAAGCAAATGCTGTTTCTATTCCAAACTCAATTGCTACAACTCAAAACGAACCGTATTTTCTATTTGTTGGGCGGTTAACAGAAAGCAAAGGTGTGCGCTTATTAAAAGAAGTTGCATCACAAATAAAGATTCCAATTTGGATAGTAGGCGAAGGAGAATTGGAAAACGAACTAAGCGAACAAGAAAACATCATTTTAAAAGGAAAACGCCCTTATAACGAAACACTTGCATTAATTAAAAACGCAAGTGCAATGATTCTCCCATCACTGTGGTATGAAGGAATGCCTATGACAATTTTGGAAGCATTTGCATTAAAAACACTGGTAATAACAAGTGATTTAGGAGCCATGCAAAGTATTATTCGCCATCAAAAGAATGGATTATTATTTCAACCTGGTTCTGCCAAAGACCTAATTGATAATCTTAACTTTGTCTTAAACAATGCAGATGCTTCAGTAAAGATGACTGATAATGGCTATACGGATTACGAAACAAAGTACAGCGTTGAATCATGTGTAACACAATTATCTAAAATATATTTGGCAACAATTGCTGCGAAGAATAAATGAAAGTAATAGGAAGTGATTTATATGAACAGGGTTTAGATGCTGCAATTAAAGAAATAATTGCTTTATCTTCTGAAGCTCCTCAAAATCGTTTAATTAGTCCTTCAGATGCTAATGTTTTAGTACACGCACGCCGTAACAAAGATTTTAAAGCCATTTTAGACCAATACTTTTGGAATTTGCCTGATGGTGTTCCATCTGTATGGATATTGAAACTAAAAGGTGCCAAACAAGCCACACGGTGCAGCGGTCCAGATTTATTTGAGCAAGTAATACGTGCAACTGCACATTTACCAATTAATCATTATTTGTGCGGAGGTGCAGAAGGAACGGCAAAAGAACTGGCCAAGAAATGTCTTTCTTGGGGAAATAAAAACATAGTGGGTTATTACAGTCCCCCTTTTAAAGAATTGACAACTGCCGATTATGAAAAAATGGCAAAAGAAATCAATGCCGTTGAAACGGCAATATTATGGGTAGGACTAGGCGCTCCCAAGCAAATTTATTTTTCACATCACATTTCCAAATTCACACAAGTGCAGTTTATTATTCCAATTGGCGCGGCTTTTGATTTCCATACGGATAAAGTAAAAAAGGCACCTAAATGGATTCAAAAATGCGGCATGGAATGGTTTTATCGACTTTGTCAAGAACCAAAAAGGTTAGCGGGACGTTATTTTAAAGTAGTTCCATTGTTTCTATGGTATAATTTTATTGGAATTTTTCAGAAAAATCGCCATTAGTTAATACTTTGCCTTTGATACTCAAATACTGAGATGAAATGCCTTGTTAATTGTCCATAGTTTTGGATTTTACGGAGAGTCTCATAAAAAAAAACTAGTTTTGTTATACATGAAAAAATCAATCTTCGCTCAATCAACACCTTACCTGCTCTTTCTTGTAGGAGTTTTTACTGTTGGAACATTCATTTTAAGTTGCTCTAATAAAGTTAAGAAAGATGAAGTAGTCATTTACTTAGTACGCCATGCAGAAAAAGATTTGAGCGATCCTTTGAATGTCAATCCACCGTTGACTGAAGCAGGCGAAGCACGAGCGGAGAAGTTGGTAAAAGAAATGAAGGGTGTAAAGTTGGAGGGCGTTTATAGTACGGAGTATGACCGAAATATAAATACTGTTAAACCACTTTGTACAGAACGTGGATTGGAAATTCAGAATTATACTGCTTTTGAATTTAATGGAATGTTGGATTATATGAAAACCAATAAAGGGAAAGCATTTTTAATTTGCGGACATGGAGATAATTTATTACCAATGGTAGATTATTTAGGAGCTACAAGGCCCATAGAATCATTAGGACATACGGAAAATGACAAAATCTTTAAAGTAAAAATCACTGACGATACGAGTATTGTTGAAATGATAGTTTACTAGATTCTTTACCGCCACGATTTAACTGCGGCTAATACATCCTCCCAATTATCTACAACAACTTCTTTTTTAGAACCTAATAAATAGGTTGTTTTATCCACAAATTTCATGTTAGCATCAAAGGTTGATTCTGTTTTTCGATAAAAACAAAAAGTATCTACTCGCCCCTTTATTTCAATATGTAATTGCCCCCGTTTCTTTCTAAAAGAAAATTCTTCTTCATTTAATCCACTCTCTATCAACAATTCATTTATGGATTTATGTTCCTCAGGTAAAAACTTCATTCTTATCTTCTAGTACTCCATTAATATTTAATCACCTTAGCTTTTTCTAATATTTTTTTGGCCTCTTTCCAATTTGGTAAAGTCTCTCCGTCAATGGTTATTGATCTAATTTCTTTAGCTATTTTCCGACTATCCTTCATGGCTGTCAAATGCGCACCGCTTCGAGCAAACTCCTTCATTTGCTCCTCATTCTCCCACAATGTCATGGTGTAGTGTGTGGTCCAAAATCCCTTTTTCTTAAAAGCTTTATAATTTGTTGCCTTTAATTGCCTCATGATTTTTAGTGCCATTGTTGATAGCACAAAATATTTAAATGGTCCTTTTAGCTCTATTGATGTTACTGTGACTTTCATAGTTATTTTTAAAGATAGAGATTTAATGGGTAGTGGGTTTTATTTGATCGCCTTTTCATATTTACCTTGTGTTTGGACAGGCTCAATAATCGCAACAAAAAAATCAAGCCCACATCTTTTTTAAACAACCTTTGCGAACTATAAATGACTATGATTCCACTCTAAAGTCTTTGCGGTTAAATCCAATGTTCCTAAAACATAATCATTCCATTCACCGAAGTCGAGATATGTGTATTCACGATCTCCTTTTATCCACGTTCCGTTTTGCCCAACTTTTGCTAAAGAATCTACGATTACTTGACGATTTGAATCCAAATCACCCGGATACTGTAAAGAATTACCTAAATAATGAAGCAATTGATCAAAATAAACGGTTTCTTCCAACTGTTTTTTTATTTCCTCAAAATCTGCATCTTCAAATTTTATTGTCACGATTTGTTGATAATCACTCTCAAAATCATTAAACGAAATGTCATCATCTTGAATCACTTCATAACTCTCAGGCAAGGTAATACCAAACTCTTCTTCTATTGCCTCGATTCGTTTGTCTAGATTCGAGCAAGAGTAAACAAAGGTTAACGTAAGAAGTAAAAAATAATATCTCATCCTTTTTTATTGCAATTTCAACTCCATTATGGGCAAAAACCTGTCTTTTATTGAACTTTGATGTTGACCAATTGTTTTAAAACCAAAACGACTATAGAAATTTTCAACTTGCGGTTCGGAAAACAATTGAACCTTCTTGATTCCCAACTCATTTATTCGTTTTAAAAAATCTTGCATCAACATTTCCCCAAAACCTTGACCAATAAATGGAGGATCAACAAACAAGTTATTTAACTCAATTGAAACGTCACCATTCTTCGACCAAGAATAATAACCGATTATTTTAACCTCATCTAGCAAAACATAAAATTTGTTTTCAATTATATGATCAGCTGTAATGGTTAAATCATCTTTCCAAATCTCCAATTGTTCAGGAGAGTAACCCCAATGTGCCTTAGACCGAAATGTAAGATCCGTTAAGTTTTGAGCATTTATTTTTGTTGCTTTCTTGATTAGCATTTAAAACTAATTTGATATAAAGATACACCTGAAGGCATTTCTTCCGAAGACTCTTGGAAGCCACATTTTTCCAACACCTTTATTGAACCAATATTATTTTCTTCTACTCCGCCCGACAACGATTTAACCACTTGTGCTGTTTTGCACCAAGAAACCAAGCCTTTAATCAACTCGGTTCCTATTCCTTTTCCCCAATATGCTTCGCCAATTAAATAACCCAACCTAAGTTCTTGAGATTCTCCATCTCTATACAGAAATAAAAAACCGATAACCTCTCTACTTTCCTTATTTACAACGGCATAAAAATGACTGTCTGCATCTCTTTCTGCAATCCATTTTTTCGCTTTCTCTGGTGTATTAACCGATTGCCAACCATCTGGTAAAGCTTTAGTTACTTCTGGGCTTAGAATGGTTAATACAGCTGTAATACCTGCATCTTCAAAATTGGGTGTTGTTGCCAAATTTTGCCAACGCATAAGTGATAGACGCTCAGTTGCAAATAGTTGCTCGTGATTTAAATATTCAGTCAATGTTATCATTCCAGATAAAAATACAATTCTAATCGACAAGTTATAGGATTTATTTTTATTAGGTTTAACCTGAATGACAAATAAACCACGATATGAAGTTAGTTTGGAGCGCAAAATGCGCCGAGTATCTTTTTTAATCCCGTTCATTTCAATATTGACAGGAATAGCTTTGTTTGCTGGAATTTTGACTTGCGGATATTATTTTGAACAAGGCTATTATTGGACCTTTTTACCCGCAGGCTTAATGGCGCATTCATTTTTCATTGTTATTGTGCATGATGCTGCCCACAAATCTATTACCCGCACTAAATTGGATCGGTACATCATGAATTTAGGTTGTGCTGTTATGCTTTTACCATTTTATGGTGAAGGTTTTCGAAAATACCATCTCATTCACCATGCTAATACAAATTCAGAGGTAGACCCTTTGTGGCCTTCGCAAAAGAAAACACTTTACGAAAATTATCGTTGGTTGTATATTTTGTGCGAATTAATTCCATTGCTTTATACTGGTTTTTTAGTTTTTAAACAGTCCAAACAAACAGCAAATAAAAACACGACAGTTAAGGCTCCTTCTATTAATTACTACCACATAATTTGGGGAGCAGTAATTAGCTTGGGGCTGATTTACTGGTTAGAACCACCCCTCTTTTTTTTAATAGGAACTCTATTGACACTTAACATCTTTAGTACTTTAAGGCATTGGTGTGAACATTTAGGATATGACCGTAAAAAGACAAGTAATACATTTTGGTTTCCTCTTGGAATGGGGATTGGCAATCACGACACGCATCATGAGCACCCGCACGTTTCATGGTTTGTTTTGTTTATAGGGCTATTTAAACGAAAAAAAGATACCCGATTGCTGCGAACCTTGCACGGCGTATTCTTCAAAAAATCATTCCATCATTACGAAGGACATTAGCTTTTGTTTTTTGCACGGCCTTGCTCTTTTAGCACCCAATAAAGTCCTTTGACATTTGATTGAGGTTCTTTCAAAATTAAAAGTACAATTACCTCTTCTAGCCAAGACAAATAACCTACTCCAACTGCCATAAAATAAAGCCATGGAACATGCAACCACGCAAATAAAACAAAAAAGTAAATGCCTTGCACATAACCACCAATTTTACTTGCATACAGGTGTAAACTAGGAGATTGACGGAACTTTACAAATGAAACTAATAATCCTAAAATAAATAGGATTAAAAAAGGCCAAAGTAAATGAATACTTTCTCCTAATTCATTCTGTTTAAATGCAAAAACACCCCAAAACGCACAGATATAAGTCCCGATATCTGCCAAGGAATCTAATTTTGCGCCGAATTTAGTTTCCAATTTAAAAACACGAGCAATGAGTCCATCCAAAATATCAGTTATCAAATTAACGCATAAAAAAACCGCAAATAACCCCTCCTTCTCAGTCAAAATCATCCAAACTAAAAACGGGAATGTTAAGAGTCTGTAAAAACTAAGCAAATTAGGAAGATTGATGATTTTTTCTTTCATAGCTTAAATGGATTTTTTGATCTTTAATTGCACTAAAACATAAGAGATAAAAAAATGCGTTGTGCTTGCCGCCAAGAATAATACTAATGCCGGAACAAAAGCAATATAGCCTAATAAATAATAGACTAGAACTACTCCAAAAGCCGAGTCCATTTTATCGATTAAAGTGCCTAAAAAAGCAAGCTTATTTCCTACTCCACCAGGTTGAATTCCTGCACGGCGTTTAAAATAGGAATTGGGTAATTCAAATAAAAGATAAGCTAGTCCTAAAAGAAGCCCTAAAACAAGCGGATTTTCGACTTGCAAAGCTACTAATGATACAACTAACCACGAAAAAAAAGCATTCAATAAAGGAACGATTAAAAAACCTCTCCATGTTTTATTTGCTCCAAATCCTCCTATCCAAAGTGGTTTTGTTAAAAACGATAATAAATTCCACTTTACAACCAACATGTGAATTACATTTGATAGCAGCAAAGGCAGAATTACAATGATTATGTGCGTAATTAAATTATCCATTTATAAATTCTACTAACCTTGTTGTTGGATAATAGGATAAAATTAAAACGGTAATTTAAGAATATTTAAAAGGTTTGCATTAGTGTTGCATATAAACATGCTCATTTGCAGGTTTTCGAGATTGCTTGTACATTATGTAAAGAATTCCCAGAATAAAAAGCCCACCAATTGTACAAATGCCCATTGGTCCTAAATCCTGCACAAGACGAAACATTCTTGATCTTACTCCTGTTCTTGGAAAAGTTGAAAACCAAACTAATACACCTGTTATGATAACCGTGCCAAGTATTGACAGGTATTGTTTACCAAAATCCTTTCTTTTATTTTGCCTGAATTCGTGCTTAGTTAGTTTAGCGACTTGGGCTAAAGTTTCTCCAAATAGCGCCTTATCTTGAGGAGCAAAGCCTTCTAGAAAATAGCTTTTCTTTTTTCCAGATTCATTAGTGAAATAAATGGTGATATTATTGTCCTGATCATCAAAAACAATTTTCTGGATTTTATTTAATGGAACATTAGGTGAATACTTATTGTTACCATTGAGACATTCATTTCTCAAGCCGTCAAAATCAGCAAAATACACACTACTTAGATATAGGTTAACCGAATCAAACCCAAGTGATTTACAAAACTGACTCGGTATATAAACGACTTTGCTGATCATGACTTCTTAAATGAATTGATAGATACCTAATATTAAAAACAAAGCTCCCCAAAAAACAATTGGAATAAACATTAGGCTGTGTTGCATGAATTTTTCTTTTGTAAATGTTCCTAAAGACATCAACAAAGTAATTATACCAGTAATTAGGAAGATCCATTTTGTAAAATCAGTATTTCCTAAGGTATATTCATCATGCCAAAAAGAGGTTATAAACGCTACGAGAAAGAAGGTAACTACTACCCCAATTCCCATTCCTTTCATTATTACATTCATAACTCTAGAAATTATAAAATTCGGCTATTTTTTTTCCTTCTTCTTTGGAAACCATAGTGAAAGAAATATATTTTAAAGCACTTTGGCGCGCACTAAATGTCTTTTTCCCTAAAAAGCCTTTGAGTGTCGTTTTTTTATAGTCAGAATAATTAACAACACATGTTTGGTTGTTACCAATCAAGTTCAACAACGTTTGTTTAAGCTCTGCTTCACTACTACTTGATTCAATTATTTTTTTTAGCCCTTCAGCTACTGAATCACTTCCAAAACCATAGGAAGCCGTTGGATCCATATCAACTCTAAAAGTTGATGAAATTTTCTTTAAAATGAGGTAACAAGAGTCTTGAAAGCAAACAACTGAACTTTCAAAATATTTACCCGGCGCAGCTGAAGTAAATAACAATGTGTCTTCAATTAATAGTGTATTTATCATGTTTGTTAATTTTTAGTAGTCTTTATATTTATTTACCTTGATTTGAGCGGCGAAACTCGCCATTACAAGTTACAAGTAAGGTTCGGGTTAACTTCTTGCACTTACTATTTATTTCTTGGTTAAAACAAATGTAAGTACTCATCTTCTGTATAAATAAATTTGGGAGGTTAAATTATCTGATGGTAGCATCTTAAGTAAACTTGGTATTATTTCTCTTTTCATTGGTCTTGTAAATTACTCTAATAGTAATACAATAAGATTTGCATCAAAAGATTCCAATTATATTTATGTTCTCAAATGCAGAAGGATAAAACATACTTATTTTGGTCAAAAACAAGATTTATCAATTTATTAAAACACAAGTTTCTTGCACTCATTTGTCTAGTTTGTGCCCTATACAACACAAATGCATATGGCCAAAGCAATGAACGAGATAGTTTAATATTATTATTAAATCGCAATGAAAAGGGAGACTCAATTAGAGTAAACCGATTGATACAGCTATCGTTTATTTATGACGGTATCAACATAGATTCTGCTCGCCAATTAGCTATAGAAGCAAAGACAATTTCTGAAGAAATAGGTTATACTAAAGGCCTTGGATCTGCATACAGCTGTATTGGAAACGTACATTATTTTAAAAGAGAATTTGACGAAGCAATTAGCGCTTATAGCACTGCTATTGAAATAAGAAGTAATATCAACGATTTAAATGGTGAAGCTGGTGCACGACAAAATTTAGCAGGTGTTTACTCCTCTTTGGGGCAAATAGACTATGCAACAGAGGAATTATTGAAGGTAAGAGATATTTTTATAATGCTAAAGGATACAGCTGACTTGGCTGGTGTTCTCAACGATATTGGTTACAATCAATCGAACCAAAATCAACACTCTGCTGCCTACCAAAATTTTCAAGCCGCCTACCAACTAATTAAAGGAACGAATAATAAGTCTGAAGGAATTATTCTAACCAATTTGGCGACTCTTTTTCTTAAAACAAAAAACTATAATTATGCCACTTATTGTGCTGATGAAGGATTATTATTATTTGATAAGGCTGAATTTATTAGAGGCAAAGGAGTTATTGAAGGAATTCTTGGTAACATTTATATTATTCAAGAAAAATTTGAAGAAGCCGAGCATCATTATAAACAGGCATTAGAATATGCAGAGTTTACTGGAGATAAAATTGGAATGTCACGGCGATTGAATAATCTGGGTGTACTTTATTATAAAATAGGAGATGACGAAAAATCACTCAATTGTTTAAGACAAACAGTAGCAATCACCAAAAACTCTTATGCAAATTTAGATTATGCTTTTGGTTTGGGCAATATGGGAGGTTTATACCTTGACCTTGGAGACATTGATAGCGCAATCTATTCTGGGCTAACAAGTTTAGAAATGCAACGGTTATTGGGTGACACTATTGGTAATTTAGGAACTAACCAAATGCTTTCCAAATCTTATGAAGCGAAAGGAGATTACGTTAAAGCACTTCACTACAAAAAAACAGCTGAAATTGCCAAAGATTCTTTAATGTCCATTGAAAAAATGAAGATTATTAAGGAAATGGAGGTGGAATATGAAACGCGCAGAATTGAAAAGGAAAATGAACTTTTATCAATCAAAAACAATTTGGTAAAGACGGACCTTGAGAAGTCTAAGTTATTGATTTGGTACTCGTCTATTGGGCTTATTTTAATAATAATTCTTATCCTATTTTATTTTCAATTTAGAAAAAACAACCTAAAAAGAAAAGCTGTTGAATTTGAACAGATGGCATTGAGAGCTCAAATGAATCCTCATTTTATTTTCAATAGTTTAAATAGTATACAACGCTTATATATTGAGCAAAAAATGGATGAAGCCTCTGATTATATGGCAGATTTTTCGCAATTACTAAGAACAATACTAGATAATAGCTCTAAGCATTCAATTACATTAAAAGAAGAGTTAAAACACTTAGATCTTTACTGCGAAATAGAACAATTGCGCACAGGTGGCATGCTAGCCATTAAATATGAAATTGATTCTGACATTGACATTAATTCGATCAAAATTTCTCCTATGATTATTCAACCTTTTGTTGAAAATTCGATTTGGCATGGAATCGTTCCGACTAAAAAGAAAGGAACAATTACAATTAAAATAAAGTCTTTAAAAAATGACCAGATTGAAATAACCATTGAGGATAATGGAGTTGGTTGGAAAAACACAAAACAAACTACGCATAATTCAAAAGGTATTGAATTAATTGAAAAACGCATTGGTTCTAAGATAGCAGTCAAAAATCTATTGCCTGGAACAAGTGTCACATTTAAAACAAAAAAGCTATGATCAGGACTATTTTGATTGATGATGAAAAGGATGCAAGGTTCATTTTGAGAAACTTGATTGAGAAAAAATTTGCCACCCAAATTGAGGTCATAGCAGAGGCAGATGATGTTGAATCAGGAATTAATGCAATTGAACACCACAAGCCTGACTTAATTTTTTTAGATATCAAAATGCCACAAGGAACGGGCTTTGATCTACTATCTAAAATTCCTGAGGTTAATTTTGAGGTAATCTTTGTCACCGCTTATGATAATTACGCGATTACGGCCTTTCAATGTTCAGCGTTTGGTTATTTAATGAAGCCGTTGAAAGAAATTGAGCTAAAAAAACTCATTTCAAAGCTCAGTGAGCAATACGCTTTAAAAAACAGCAAGTCTACCATTCAAAAAAGGGTAAAGGTTTTAATTGAAAACTATGGTGATGACAAAAAGGTTTTCAAGCTTGTACTGAGCAATGTGGAGGGATTTAAAGTAGTTTCACTAGAAAACATTATTCGCATTGAGGGAGATGGTAACTACACTCGGTTTATTCTGGAAAATACAAACTCAGTAGTTTCCAGTAAAAACTTAGGAGAATATGATGAGTTACTAAATGACCATGGCTTTTTCAGAATTCATCAAAGCACAATTGTCAACCTCAGGCATGTCATTGGTTTTCGTAAAATTTCAGGTGGACAAGTAGAAATGTCAGACGGAGCGCAAGGCAAGCTTTCTAGACATAGAAAAGCACAATTTATGGAACGTTTTTTCTAAGCTAAATGCTCCACATATTAATTAACAAAGGTTCTTTTATTGCTTTACCAACTTTCCTGTATTTACCGTTCCAGACGCATCACGCAATTGATAAAGATATACCCCAGATT
>CAKZPK010000359.1 GCA_937139035.1 uncultured Crocinitomix sp.
TAATCTCTAGCTTTACATTTGCTCAAATTGAAAAAAAAGCCTGTTTCATTGGTAACAGTTATACCTATTCCAATGATTTACCTAGTCTTGTTGGCGAGCTAGCAACTGCGGATGGTAATACATTAATAAAGGACCAAAACACGCCAGGAGGGTATAAATTTGAAGGACACTCTACCAACACAACTACGCTTTCAAAAATTAGTGCAGATGATTGGGATTTTGTAATCTTACAAGAGCAAAGTCAATTACCGTCATTCCCTTGGGAGCAAGTTCACGAAGAATGTTTTCCATTTGCAGAAATTCTTGCCGATTCTATTAGAGGTGCAAACCCTTGTGCAGTTCCATTGTTTTTTAGCACTTGGGGACGCAGAGATGGAGACGATCAATGGGACTCTATTAACACCTTCACTAAAATGAACCAACGTTTACACCATGCTTATGATTATATGGCAGATGAGCACAGTGGAAAATTAGCACCAATAGGTATAGGTTTTCAACATATCTATAATGAAACAGACCCTATTGTTGAGCACACATCATTATATGTTGGAGACGGAAGTCACCCTTCTATTTTTGGCTCTTACCTTTCTGCCTGCGTTTTTTATGAAATTATTTTTGATGTATCTGCTGATGGGAACACGTATATTCCAGGAGGAATGACTGAGGAAGAAACTGCCTACTTGCAAGATGTTGCTCATCATATTTTACACGAGGTAGATTCTGTTACTGTTGACTACACTATTCCTGTAGCAAGTTTCACAGTGTCTCATGATGGACCAACAGCAACATTTACAAACACAAGTGAACATGGCTTTGAATTCTTTTGGGAATTTGGTGACGGAGAAACATCAACCGACGAGCATCCTGTTCATGAATATCCAGATGAAAGTGATTATACAGTAACCTTAACAGTTACTAATTGCGGACAAGAAGATGTTAGCGTTGGAGGGATTGATGATTCTGGAATTGATGACTTGGAGCTTTCGAACTTAAATGTTTATCCAAATCCATCAACAGGCAATGTCACTATTAGCTTTGACGGAGACAATGCCCATTTAGAAATATACACTGTAGATGGTCAACTATATTTAAAGGATCTAATTACCAACCAAAAAACATTGAATCTACCTACTGGCATTTATATTGTACGTGTAAATAATGAAACACGAAGACTTATTATTATTTAACCAACAAAACGATAAAAGTAAAAAAGGCTCAGATAGTTATCTGAGCCTTTTCCTGTTTATTGGGGAGAGTTTTAATTGTTCTCCAAATCTTCATCATAATAAATTTTAATCTCAGCAGTATCTTTTAAAAAGTCTACTTTACCTACAACAGCGCGATTAATCTTTAACCCAGTTCTATCCTCTAAATCAGCCAATAACTCTTCATATCGGCTAGGCTTAATATTTTCAATTTTCTCGTATATAATTGTTTTATCCTCCTCATTACTTTGTAGCAACCAGTTTTCCATTAAATAAACAACTATCCATACAGTAAGATTAATAAACAAAAGCTCTGTATAGCTCAACTTACCCGAAAGTGCATTTACAACAGCCAAACCAATTACTAAAAAAAGGTAGGTCATTTCACGAATACGCATTGGGTTTGTTCGGTAACGGATAATTCCAAAAATGGCAAATAATCCAAGTCCCATTCCAACTCCCATTTCAAATTTCTTCAATGCAAAGCAGATGAAAAATGAAATAATGGAAATCATATAAAACGTGAACAGATAACTTTTGCGCGGCGTTTTTTTATAGTACACATAGCGCACTATAACTGTTAAAAAGAAAAAGTTAATGGCAAACTTGACAATCAACTTCCAAAAGTCTTCATTGACAAGGTCCATTCCAAAAAAGCTTAATTCCTGATCCATTCTATATTAATTTATCTATTAAAAGTATTTTTTCTTTAAAACTATTGTACTTAAGTTCTGGATAAAGTGCAACAGTGCCCACACAATATTTACTCATGCCATTTGGTCTAATTCCATTCTTTTTCATAATGCTATAAAAAAGACTAGAACGATTGGCATTTTCTTGTTTTAGCTCTGCAATAACTACATGATCATAACTAATTTTCTTACCATCCCAATCAAACGACAAGTCCAAATCCAAGGTTAAACGCTCCTTTTCATTATTATTTACTAGTGTAATACGATTAAAGTTGTTCCAAAGTTTCGAATCCAGATCAATAGGACTTCCTATAACCTCAGAAATGTAGTTGTTCGATTTTTTCTTTAGATCTAACTCAAAATCTGGTAGCTTAATTCGGCTTTTTGCTGTACGTCCTTTATACTTATTCTTAATTTCCAAAAAGAATAAATCAGACTCAACATAATTTCGAATTCGAACCTTAAAGCGATTACCTTTTCCATTGTGATGGTCCTGAAAAAACTGAAATTCTGGAGTATCAAAATAAAGTGTCTTATAGGATGAAATAAGATTATCATTAATATTCAACACACGATACTGTGGTTTCAGAATCTCTAAAAAACCGGTCAAAAATTCACGCTTAAATACAAACTTCGTATCTGTACGATTCATTAATTTCACGCCATCCATTTCCTTTAACGTAATTGGATCTAAGTCATTCAATAAGTTAATATCTTCTGGTAAAGGCTTTGTCATTGGCAGCAAAAATAAGTTATTTTTTAATGTTAAGACTACATTAAATCATGATTCGTTAGACGCCAGAATTAGCGTAAGGTTTAAACCTTAAAAATTTATTAGCGACACAAGTTCTACAGAATGTGTACATTTATTCCTCATTGACCTTACAAACTCAGCGCTTAAAGCCCCTAAATGGAGCAATGCTAAACCGAATTTATGCAGAAGAAAATAACGATAGATTATCAAGAATTTAGCTACAATTCTATCACCGACACGGATTTAAAAGAACTAATTGACGCTACGATTCAATTTGCGGATAATGCTTATGCTCCATATTCCAAATTTCATGTTGGTGCAGGACTAAGACTGAATACGGGAGAAATTGTTAAAGGTGCAAATATGGAAAACGCATCCTATCCAGTTTCTATTTGTGCTGAAAGAAATTTATTATCGCACACAGTATCTAATTATCCCAACCAAAAAATCACAATGTTGGTCGTTTATGTTGATAAGGACTTGAAAGTACCTGTTCCTCCATGCGGACTTTGCCGACAAACTTTAGTTGAAGTAGAAATTCGACAAAACCACCCCATACAGTTAATAATGGTAGCAAAAAACGGAACTGTAATTACATTAAAATCCTGCAAAGATTTATTGCCTTGGTCTTTTGATGGCAGCTTTTTAGATTAATCCTCTTCCTCGTCTGGAGTTTTATCCGGCAAAGGGTCGTCAGAATGTTGAAATGATTTAGCTAAATAACTTAATGGCATTTTTACGTTAAAAAACAAACCTTTTATCCGACTCTTGCGCTTTTGTCCCTTTTTAGAAAAAATAAGATGATCGCATGAGCCTACTAATGCTTGTCTTACTACTGTTAGTCCCAGATCTGCAGTAATACGATACTCATCATCAACAGATATTACAACAAAACCGTTATCACAATCCTCCCCTGTTCCACTTTCATAAATCACTTCTAAAAACGACACATAAAGTTT
The DNA here is from genome assembly GCA_937139035.1 of uncultured Crocinitomix sp. GTDB lineage: Bacteria > Bacteroidota > Bacteroidia > Flavobacteriales_D > Crocinitomicaceae > Crocinitomix. Next base: position 3,611 of record CAKZPK010000359.1, read on the forward strand.
TGCAAAAACAGTGGCTTTTTCTATATTCTTTTCTCGATTATACAAAAATATCATCTTCAATAAAACATCCAAATTAACCGGATTTTCATTCAAAACAGAGAAGCCAAGTTGCTCCGTTTCTTTAAATGATTCATTTTTTTTATAAGCTTCTATAAACAGTCGTTGCTCATCTGTAGCCCCATATGGATAATAGTTTTCCTGAAAAACATTTCCATAATACAAATGTTCAAACTCAGTATGATCCAAAGTAGTATCCTGCTTTTGAAACCTATTGACTAATGTTGGATAAAATAAATGCGAACTTGAATCTGCTATTGCAATTTTTATGGCATCAAAATTTACATTCGAAATTTTTTGCCCAAATACAGGAAAGGACATAACGAACATAAAAGCCAATAAAACAGAACGATTCATAGGGGGTATTTTCTGCATGTATAACTCAATTTTTGAAAACGTTACAGTCTGATATTTATTTTATTCCAAAACTAATTTAGTTTTCTAAACAATAAAACCGAACCCTGCTTGGTGTGAAGGCTAAACTTACAAATTAATCGGTTCTTTTTAAGCCTTCAATTCAACATTAAAAAATGTGCTGATTATTTAAAAATAAACATTTATATTTGTCTTTCATTAAAGCTAAAACGCGCAATATGGCATCAAAAACTGCTACTACTAAAAAAGCGACAAAATCTACCCGAAAAACGGCGGGTACAAAGTTCTCTAAAGAGACCTATGTAAAATGGTATAAGGACATGTTGTTGATTCGTAAATTTGAGGAAAAAATCTCTCAATTGTACATTCAACAAAAGTTTGGCGGTTTTTTACATGTATATATTGGACAAGAAGCAATTGCTGTAGGTACTGCTTCTGCAACAATTGAAGGAGACAAGCATATCACTGCTTATCGTGATCATGGTCATCCAATTGCTCTTGGAACTGACCCACGTGTTTTAGCTGCAGAGCTTTACGGTAAAATTACTGGTTGTTCTAAAGGTAAAGGTGGTTCAATGCACTTTTTTGACACAGAAAAAGGGTTTTATGGTGGACACGGAATTGTTGGTGCTCAAATCCCAATGGGAGCAGGATTAGCTTTTGCTGAAAAATATAAAGGAACTAACAATGTTGCTTTCTGTTCATTTGGTGATGGTGCTGCTAGACAAGGAGCTTTACATGAAACATTCAATATGGCAATGACATGGAAATTACCATGCGTTTTTATTATTGAAAACAACAACTACGCCATGGGAACATCTGTAGAACGAACTACTAATGTTACTGACATGTCTAAAATGGGATTGTCTTATGAAATGCCTTCATTTGTTGTTGATGGAATGCGCCCAGAAAGTGTACACGAAGCAATTGAAGAAGCTGCAGCGCGTGCTCGTAGAGGTGATGGACCAACACTTTTAGATATTAGAACTTATCGTTATAAAGGACATTCAATGTCTGATCCGCAAAAATACAGAACTAAAGATGAAGTTGCTGAATGGCAATCTAAAGATCCTATTGAGCATGTATTGGGTGTAATTAAAAAGAATAAGTTTTTAACTGTTAAACAAATTACAGAAATTGAAAGCTGGGTAAAAAATGAAGTGGCTGAGTCGATTAAATTCGCTGAGGATTCTCCATTACCAGAACCAGAAGAATTATACAAAGATGTTTATGAACAAGCTGACTATCCTTACATTAAAGAATACTTAGCATAAATTGGGCTATTTCAGACAAAAAAATTAGCTGAAATAAAATAATAAAACTCAAACGAAATTATAAAATGGCCGAAATCGTAAGAATGCCGAAATTATCAGACACAATGACTGAGGGAGTTGTGGCCGAATGGCATAAAAAAATAGGAGACGCTGTAGAGGAAGGTGAATTGCTTGCTGAAATTGAAACAGATAAAGCGACAATGGAATTCGAATCTTTCTATGATGGTGTATTACTACATATTGGGGTCGAAAAAGGAGCTGCCGCACCAGTAAATGATATTTTAGCAATTATTGGTGAAAAAGGTGAAGATGTTGCTGCATTGATTGCAGATGCTTCAAATGCTGCACCAGTTGAAGCGAAACAAGAAGAGGCTCCTGCCTCTAAAACTGAACCTACTCCAGCACCCGCGCCAGTTGCTGCTCCTGTAGCAGCTAGTACTGCAACTGAAACAAGTGCACCTGCTAATTCAAATGGTAGAATATTTGCTTCTCCTTTAGCCCGTAAAATGGCGGATGAAAAAGGTATTAACTTATCTACTGTTCATGGTTCTGGTGAAAACAACCGAATTGTTAAGGCAGATATTGAAAACTATACGCCAGCAGCTGCAAGCGGAAATAGTTATGCAGCAACAGTTGGAACAGAATCATATACTGATGTACCACTTTCTCAAATGAGAAAAGCAATTGCACGTACATTAACGGCTTCTAAATTTTCAGCTCCACACTTCTATTTAAAAATGGAAGTAGACATGGACAATGCCATTGCTGCAAGAAAAGCAATCAATGCTGATGAAGGTGTAAAAATCTCATTTAACGATATGGTTGTAAAAGCGGCTGCAGCTGCTTTAAGAAAAAATCCAAAAGTTAATGCAGATTGGATTGGAGATGCAATTCGTTATAATGATCATATCCATATTGGTGTAGCAGTAGCTGTTGATGAAGGTTTATTAGTTCCTGTGGTTAAATTCACAGACACTAAAGGATTCAATCAAATTGGTGATGAGATTAAAGACTTAGCATCAAGAGCACGTACTAAAAAATTACAACCTGAAGAAATGCAGGGCGGAACTTTTGCGATCTCAAATCTTGGAATGTTTGGTATTGAAGATTTCACTTCAATTATCAATCCTCCAAATGGTTGTATTTTGTCTGTAGGACAAATCAAACAGACACCAGTTGTTAAAAACGGTGAAATTGTTCCAGGTAATATTATGAAACTAAGCTTGTCATGCGACCATAGAGTTGTTGACGGAGCTGTTGGATCTGCATTCTTGAAAGATTTGAAAGCATTCTTAGAGAATCCTGTAAAAATGATTGTGTAATATCATTTGATCTAAAATAATTTGAAAAGCCTTGATAATTTTTATCAGGGCTTTTCCTTTTCTACAAAGGCTTTATATAGCTAGATTTTGTAAGTATATAAAACAGTAAACGTCATTCGTATTTCGGATTATAATCCATTAATAAATATGGTTTACGATTACAACGTCGCAGAAAAGCATTTGAATATAGATCTTGAATTGACAAAAAACCGTGGTACAATCAACTATGACGGGCTTATAATTGGTGAATTTCTCAATCATAAAGAACTGGGGAGTGGAAAAAAGCTTGAATTATCAAACGGTAATCAACTATTTCTGAAATTCATTAATAAAGCTGAAGGATTTACTGTAATGTTCAACAACCGCCACGTCAATCAATCGGCCGGACACCCTATTAAACTTTTGAAAAGAACATTAACACCGCTTAAGACAGGAGCACTAATCCTAATGATACAATTGGTTTATGTACTTTTTGATTTGTGGCAAAAAGAAGAA
>CAKZPK010000360.1 GCA_937139035.1 uncultured Crocinitomix sp.
TAAAGTGAAGAAATTATTGTTCACAAGTTATTGCCCAAAATCCATGGATTTCTGCGAATAAGAATGTACCTTTGTACCCGTCTTAAGGGGTTAAGACACTAGTTATTGTTCCAGGTTAATCCTAAATAGAAACGTATCTTCGTTTCATTCTCTGATTGTTTTTCCTTCTTCAATGGCTAAAACGCTTAAGTGCGATAATAAATTTATAAACGAAAAATAATTAATGGGAAGATCGAACGAAACCTTTAGTAAAAAAGAAAAAGAAAAGAAAAAAATTCAAAAGCGTAAAGAAAAGCTAGCCAAAAAGGAAGCTAGAAAAGAAAACGCGAGTGGTGGTGGATTAGACGCAATGATGGCTTATGTTGATGAAAATGGTATGTTAACAGATACTCCGCCAGATCCAACAAAAAAGAAAAAAGTAATTAAAGCAAGTTCAATTGAAATTGGAGTTCCTAAACGTGAGGATATCGAAATAGATCCGGTACACCAAGGAATTGTAGCTTTCTTTAATGATGAAAAAGGGTATGGTTTTATCAAAGATCTTGAATCTCAAGACAGTTATTTCGTTCACATTAACAATACAAAAGAACCTATTTCTGAAGGGAATAAAGTTGCTTTCGAATTAGAGTCTGGTCCAAAAGGCCCGGTTGCAGTGAAAGTTTCAATTGTTAAGAACGAGCCAAAACCAAAGCCAGCAAAGAAACCAGCACCTTCTGCTACTGATGAAGCTAAGGAAGAAGAAGAGTAGTTGATGACACTTATCATGAGTTTGTAAATCATTAATTATGGTTTTACGCAGTAAATTCTCTCCTGTCATTTTATTGTTATTTGTATTCTCATGCGGAAGTGCTTCTAATGGGGATACAGATGAAACTCGGCTTGATTCTACTGCTCAATTAATGGAAAATGTTTTTGGGGCACACGGTGACTTTGGTAATTATTCCTTTATCTTCAGGGGTAACAACTATACATTTTCGATCACTGATTCTACCTATGTATACGGTAAATTGGAGCAAACTGATTCGTTAATACTCGAAGATGTATTGACGAATAGTGGTTTTCAGCGCAATGAAAATGGTGTAGCATTAAATCTAAACAAAGCGGATATAGATCGCTATTCTGAAGCATTGAATTCGGTAATTTATTTTACCTGTTTACCACTTAATTTGAATGATCCTGCTGTAAATAGGGAAATTAAGCCTCAAGTTTCAATCAATAATAGGATGTATGATGTTGTGGAGGTGACTTTTGATGAAGAAGGTGGTGGAAAAGACCATGATGATGTTTTTTATTATTGGTTCAATAAAGAAACACATATCATGGATTTTATGGCGTATAGCTATAAAGTGAATGGAGGAGGTGTCCGTTTTCGTGAAGCCTTTAATTCAAGAATGATTGATGGAATGCGTTTTCAAGATTATGTAAACTATAGTGCGCCGGTTGGCACTCCTTTAGATAGTTTGCCAATTTTATTTGAGCAACACAAGTTAGAAGAACTTTCTTTAATAATTGCTGAAGAAGTAGAGTCTTTCTAATATGAATTGAAAATATTGCGTGATTTACTATGCGTGCATAAAATAATTAAGCTAAAAGATTCAATCCTCAGTAATTTCCTTTATTTTTGTTAGAAACTGATAACACTAATGGCTGAACGTAAATTATTATCTGATATTCTTAATATTGAACATCCAATTATAATGGCACCAATGTTTTTGGTGTCCAATTCAAAAATGTTGATAGCTGCAGGTAATAGCGGTATCACTGGTGCTGTTCCAGCATTGAACTATCGCACTGATGAAGCTTTTCGAGCAGCGATTAAAGAAGTACGTGCAAATACAACAGGTCCCATTGGTGTTAATTTAATCGTGAATAAGTCCAATCCAAAAGTTCCACAACAATTAAAAACTTCTGTTGAGTTAGGGGTGGACTATATCATTACTTCTTTAGGGAGTCCGGCGGAAGTAATTAAACAATGTAAGCCCAAAGGAATTAAAGTATTTTGTGATGTAGTAGATTTAAAGTTCGCTTTAAAAGTACAAGAACTCGGAGCTGATGCAGTTATTGCTGTAAATAAAGAGGCTGGAGGACATGCAGGGCCAACTTCAAGAGAAGAATTGATCCCTTTATTGGTTGAAAAATGCACGATTCCTGTTATATCTGCAGGAGGAGTAGGTAACTTTGAAGAATTACAGAAAATATTAGACCTTGGAGCTTGTGGTGCATCAATAGGGAGTGTTTTTATTGCAAGTGATGAGTCAGATGTTTCTGAAGAGTACAAGCAAGCCTGTGTAAATTACGGAGCAAAGGATATTGTAATGAGTACAAAAGTATCAGGTACGCCGTGCACGGTTATAAACACTCCGTATGTTCAAAAAATTGGAACGAAACAAAATTGGTTTGAACGAATTTTGAGTAAGAACAAAAAACTAAAAAAATGGGTTAAGATGCTAACCTTTGCTAAAGGAATGAAAGCTCTTGAGAAATCTGCATTTAGTGCAACTTATAAAACGGTTTGGTGCGCAGGCCCAACAATTGAGCATGTAAAAGCTATTCGTCCAATTAGTGAAATAGTTGATGGGTTAACAAAGCCTAAATAGACTATATTATTTATAGGTAGGTTTAGTCATGAACCCATTCACCTTTCTTTTGTGTGACAATTCCCAAATCATTAAACACTAGCCCTCCGCGGTGCCATGCGTAATCATTGCTCATATACAAAGCTACTTCTTGTTTAAGTAGTTTACCGTCATTTGTATACTCATACTTTATAGAGGCTTCAAGCCGAGTGGAATCATAGTTTTTATAAAGAGGTTCGCCCAATATCTTTTTTACCGTCAAAGTATCCATACCGATTTCAATTGATTCAAATTTTTCAGGAGAATATCCAACACTCATTTCTGTGTCAATATAAGGTTCAAACCGATAATAAGATTCAGGACCATACAAAGCTGCCCAAACAAAAAATAATAAAACAACAAAGAAGGGGATACTTATCGTAATTAGAAATACTTTTTCAAAAGATTGCATTCAGAACTGAAACGTGAATTTATCTCAGGTATTTCAATCACAATCCTGAAATTTGTTTACTATTTCAAATTTGCCCTGATTTAATTCGAAAAAGGTCACTATAGGAGAAAAAAACGGTGGATTATCACAGTATCCTTCAGATTCAGCTTTTAACTGTTGTTTTTCTTTATTAATAGAGAAGTTGGCATATTCAGCAAGTTCATTATGAACGATTAGTTCATTGTTTGCAACATCATATTCGATTAAATGACCGCGTGACATTACATAGCCGTTTGAAGCACTAGTGCGGATGAATAGATCGTTTGTTCCGTCAAAGTTAAAATCCAGAAAATTGATGGCATAAGAAAGACTACTGAAATCTAAATCCTGAACAGATGTGATTAATTGCCAACGACCTGCTTGCAGTTTATAAAGATTCAAATTACACAATGTGTCATGTTCTTCAATATAGATTGCATTAATAACGGTATCATTTAACAAATAACCTGATTGAAAGTCTTTAAATGGATTTATTTCATACCAACTAGAACTGTCTAATGTAGTGGAATTCTCTAAGCAATTTGTTAAAAAATCTTTTTCTAATAACAACGAATCTGTATTAGACGTATTGTCTCCAAGGAGCTCATTAGAACTTGGATTATTGCAAGAAATAATAAAGACTCCTACTGTTAAAGCAAAAACCTTAATGGTAAATGAAAGAGGCATAAAACATTAAATTTATTGTGGTTATCTAACCCCAATAAACTCAGCAGTATTTATTCCTTTATTGTATGTGAATTTAAGTTTATTTTCATCAGAAATAAAGATGAAATCATCTAAATAAGGATCAGCTTGAGAAACAGGTTCAACATTGATTCCATTAGAAGTTACCAAAACTTCAAAGTTTTCAAAATCATTTCCAGATACTAAAACCTTATTGTCATTAACTGAAGTAACTAAAACTTGATAACCAGATGAAGTTAAAGTATCATGCTCTTCAAACGATCCTTCAAATGATCCTGTATAGGTACCGGACATTGTTACTGCAGGTTCTTTATCCTTGTTGCAACTTGTTAAAACGACAAAGCCAAAAGCAAAAATGGCAAGACTATAAATGATATTTTTTTTCATGATTCAAATTTTCTGTTTCTAAATGTAAGAAAAAGGGATGATTATTTCCAGAACTGCGCCTAAAATTTAACAATCAAGCGAACATTAATTCTACGCCCAGTTAAGTGGTTTGGAATTGCATAGTAGCGTCCAGCAATATCTTGCAACCATTGGTACGAAATAATATTATTAACCCCTAATAGGTTGAAAGCGTCCAAACTAACGGTCATTTGGTTAAAGTGTTTTAACACTCTTTTTTCAGTATACAAATGCAAGCTGTCAGGATTAATAATGTCATACATGAAACCTAAATCCAAGCGCAGGTATGATTTTGTACGCAGTACATCTTTATAACGCTCATAAGTCGGAGGGCCATAAGGTAGGGGAGTTCCCATAATTAAATTGGCGGACACTTTTAGGTTTTCAAAACGTGGCATTTTATCTTGAAAGAAAACGGAAAATGTCATTCGTTGATCTGATGGACGCGGTAACCAACCGGGTTCATTATATGAAGAATCTGCAGGAGTGTCATCAAAAGTGTATCCTGGAAAAATCGTGTCACCTGCTTCATTGTAATAGGTGTAGTAAAAGTCATTTAAAATATCTTCTTTCGTGTTAAGGTATCCAATTCTAAAGAATGATTCAACACCCTTTACAAATTCACCATTTATCTTTGCATCTGCTCCGTATGAATAGGCAATTGCACTGTTTTCTCCGTAGTAACGAATTCTAACGTTGTCAATTTCATAAGGAACTACGTCCCACATGTATTTATAATACGCTTCTGAGATAAACTTGAAATCACGTCCCCAAAGTTGAAAGTAAACATCTGCACCAACAACATTATGCCATGATTTTTGCGAAATAATGTTTGGATTTATCTCCCCAGAAATTCCGCGCATAGTTCTGTACAATGGTGGTTGATAATATAGTCCACTAGCGAGCCTTAGTTTCATGTTACGGCGCAAAACTGTGCTGTCATCTGCTACGAAATATTTACGTGGAGTATAAGTAATACTTGCGCGCGGAGTGAACCACCATTCATCATTGTATGAGCGGTAGCCTGCGCGTGTTCCTAAATTAAAAGATAGTTTTGCTGGGCTTCTTGCAATTGTGTCTTGCACATAAAGGTATGATTTCCCTGTATCAGACTTTATTTTACGTTTTAGATTAAGGTAAACAGGCTTGTATTTTATTCTTCCACGATTAAACTGAACGTATGAGGTTGCTCTAAAACTTTCTACAAAATTGTCTTGTTTAATGACCTCTTTTAATTCTACAATATCAGATGATCCTTGCGGAATTGAATATCCTGCGGAATCAATCAAGTGCCATTCACTTAGATGATCAGTAAACTGTTCATACTGTAGTTTGGCTCCCCAAAATAAATTACCTGTTTTCAAATTGTTAGAACTTGTGTCAACCTTGCGTTTAAATGTGTATTTCCCATCATGATAAACATTCCCAATCCAAACGTTTAAGTTGTTTCTTGCATGATCTAACAATCCTCCAACACCAACATTACTTGTTGAATCTCCAAAAGATTCTTTAGAGGGGTCGGTTTCTAGTTCGTTAATCCAATATTCACCCAAAATATCAAAGTATTCACTTTCAACAGAGTGAAATACAGAAGTGGTAAAGTTTAGTTTTAAATTGTCATTGTATACATTTTCTAAACCAGTTGCGGCTGTAAACGTTTGGAACTTCGTTTCTTCTTGCCCTTCAAAAAATACACGTAATTGATATGCTTCATTCACCGTTCCCCAAGAGGTGTTACGGGTTTGCGGTTCAAATCGGTAATTGTTGGTAGAGAAATGTCCTAATGTGTACCATTTTTTATATTCTCCTGGATTATCATAATCTAAATAGTAATTGGTTAAAAATTGATAATCGAAAAAGGTTGGATTATAATCTCCTTGAGTGGGTAAGCTATTTAATAAATAGGAGTTTGCTCTATATCTAGCTCCAGTAATATATGATCCTCTTCTTCCTGCAAAACGTCCTTCAACATGCGCTTGCCCGCCCATTAAACTAATTTGCGCTGATCCTCCAAATTCAGTAGGTTGACGATAACGAATGTCTAATACAGAACTTAATTTGTCACCGTAATATGAATCAAAACCACCTGCCGAAAAGAATATGTTATTGACAAATGCAGGGTTTATGAAGCTAAGCCCTTCTTGCTGACCAGAGCGAGCTAAGAAAGGACGATAGATTTGAATACCGTTGACATAAATTAGGTTTTCATCATAGTTTCCTCCGCGTACATTATAATTAGCGGTTAACTCATTATTAGAATTTACACCTAGACCAACAACTTTAATTAAGTCTTCAAAGTTTTGAGAAGGAGTACTAATTCGCGTTAAGTTTACTAATGGAATTCCATCCATAAAATCACTAGGTCTAATTTCTTCAATAACAACAGGCCCTAAAGTTTTGTCTTTGATTGAAATTCTAATGCCAGAAATATTCGTTGTTTGAACGGAAATTCTTTTTTTAGTAGTACGTCCGATATAAGCGAATCGAAAAGTATAACTTTTATTACGTTCTATCGAAACTTTGAAGAACCCTTCGTTTGTTGTTCGGGTTAGTTCTCCAAGTCCGTCTACTATAACAGCAACACCTGGTAAAGGTTTGCCGTCTTCGTTTGAAACGATTCCGGAAACAGTAACATCTTGTGCCTGAGAAGATACGCAGGTAACAAAAAGACTAATGAGTAAGAGATATTTTTTAAGTAATTCCAATTCGGCCCAAAATTAAGCATTCGGTTCTAATTCAAAACGCATTTTATTCGATAATATTTTAGCAAAGATTATTTTCTGCAAGAATTCATTGCATAGGAATCCTACGAATTAGCAATTAAATAAATGAAATAGTTAAAAAAGTAGATGGAATACTGGATAACTAACCGTAAAATGTTAATATCCTCTTGGTTTCTAATGCAATTCATATTGTCTTTACAATTATTTTTGTAGGTACTTGTATTGTATAATTTTCAACACGAAAAACGATTTTAAGAATGGAAGAAGAGAAAGTGAATTATGATGAGGGGAATATTAAATCCTTAGAGTGGAATGAGCATATTCGTCATAGACCTGGTATGTATATCGGGAAATTAGGTGACGGAGCATCAGCAGATGATGGAATATATGTTTTAATCAAAGAGATTGTTGATAACTGTATTGATGAGTTTGTGATGGGGAATGGTAGAAGAATCGACATCAAAATTAAAGATGGTGTTGCTACTATTCGTGATTATGGCCGTGGAATTCCTTTAGGTGCCGTTGTTGATTGTGTGTCGAAAATGAATACAGGTGCTAAATATGATTCTAGGGCGTTTAAAAAGTCCGTAGGTTTGAATGGGGTTGGTACAAAAGCAGTAAATGCATTGAGCCAACGTTTTAAAGTTATGTCTGTCAGAGAAGGTCAGCAAAAGACGGCTTATTTTGAGCAAGGGAATTTACTTGAAGACAAAAAAGTAGAAATGTCAACTGAAAGAAATGGTACTTATATTCATTTCACGCCAGATCCTACGATTTTTAAAAATTACAAGTTCAAAATTCCTTATTTGCAAAAACTTTTTTGGAATTACTGTTACTTAAATAGAGGGTTGGCCATTTATTTTAATGGCGAAAAATTTGTATCTGAAAATGGATTAAGAGATCTATTAGAGGATAATATGGAAAGTGACCCTTTGTATCCAATTATTCATTTAGAAGGAGATGATATTGAGGTTGCAATTACGCATATTCGATCATATGGTGAAAACTATTATTCTTTTGTAAATGGACAACACACTACGCAAGGTGGAACGCATTTAACTGAGTTTAGAGCGGCAGTTGCTAAAGTTATTAGAGATTTTTACGGAAAAAATTATGATGCAATTGATATTCGTCAATCCATTGTAGCGGCGGTTGCAGTAAAAGTAATGGAACCTGTTTTTGAGTCTCAAACAAAAACAAAACTAGGTTCGCAGGAAGTGGAGAAGGGTGGTAAGTCTATGCGTGCTTTTATGACCGATTTTTTGAAAGAGAAGTTGGATAATTTCTTGCATAAAAATCCTGAAACTGCAGAGGTTTTAGAGAAAAAAATCAAACAATCTGAAAAGGAACGTAAAGAACTATCAGGTATACGTAAATTGGCTAGAGATCGTGCTAAAAAAGCAAGTTTACACAATAAAAAATTGCGCGATTGTAGAGTGCACCTAAATGACAAGGGGAGTAATGAGAAAAAGGATCAAACAACACTTTTTATAACAGAGGGAGACTCTGCAAGTGGGTCTATTACTAAATCTCGCCGAGTGGATACACAAGCCGTTTTTAGTCTGCGCGGAAAACCTTTGAATAGTTTTGGGTTGACGAAAAAAATTGTTTACGAAAATGAGGAGTTTAACTTATTGCAAGCCGCACTAAATATTGAAGACGGAATTGATGACTTGCGCTATAAAAATATTGTGATTGCAACTGATGCTGATGTTGATGGAATGCATATCCGATTACTATTATTGACTTTTTTCTTACAGTTTTTTCCAGATTTGGTAAGAAAAGGACATGTGTTTATTTTACAAACTCCGTTATTTAGAGTTAGAAATAAAAAACATACCTTTTATTGTTATACCGAAGAGGAAAGAATTAATGCCTTAGAAAAATGTGGGAAAACTGCTGAAATAACTCGATTTAAAGGGTTGGGAGAAATCTCTCCTGATGAGTTTAAGAATTTTATTGGTGAGGATATTAGATTGGATCCTGTATTGATTGGTAAGGATGCTAAAATTGAAGATGTTTTAACCTTTTATATGGGGAAAAACACGCCAGACAGACAAGATTTTATTATTGACAATCTTAAGTTTGATGAGGCAGTGGCTTAGTTGCTGAGTTTTAGGTAAGCTCATCTCCACTAAAACGACTAATACAACAATAGGATCAATCAAACACCTGCTTGAACATTATTTAAGAGGAGGTTTGAAAGAATTTGCTGATATTAATACGATCAAACATTTTTAGTGACAAATTAAAGTAAATTGAAACAGGTGAAAGCATTTAAATTACTGATATTATCATTCTTGTTAACGCTTGCTGGTCAAGTAGGCTATTCTCAAGGTGACAACATGGGCACAGTACGATTCTTTGTGAATGTTGATAATGGATACTTCGAAATAGAGATTAATGACACCATGTTGCTTCGTCGATACAAGGATACATTGCCTGCCGGTAATTATAAGGCCAAGGTTTGGTCTCCTGGCTATGTGTTAAACAGAATAGAGTTTACTGTTGTAGCAGGACAGACTACTGAAAAACATGTAAACATGGTGAAGAACAATAATTACATGGAGTATGAGAATGATTATAAGGCTTATCGAATGCAGTTTCATAAACAGTTTACGGCACCATTATCATTAACACTTGCGAGTGCAATTACATCAGGTGTGTTTATGGTAAATGCATATAACAGTAAAAAGAGAGTTACGGCTGATGTTGAGCTTTATCATTTGTCTTCAGTAACAAGTGAAATTGGTGATATAAAACTTCGAATCAATGATAATAATCGAAAATACAATAGGCAACGAACGGCGTTTTATATAAATACAGGTTTTACTTGTTTGTTCTTAGGAGGGACGATTTGGTCGTATATGAATTTTAATAAAAACTATACAGAGCCAGACTACTCAAAGGATAGCCCGTTCAAAGATAAATTCTCATTAAACTTAACACCATACGGATGCAGCTTAGTACTAAAACTTTAAAAATTAGCCTAATTCTTTTTGTAATGCTGCCGTTTTTATTAGGGAGTTGTTTAAAGAAAGTAGATGGCGTTGATGAAATTGATACTAATATTTTCGATCGTGAGTATGCGGGAGATGTTTGGTATGTTATAAAAAATGTTGAACAGGTTACAAATGAGTTGGGGCAAATAAAAGCACGTTTAAGAGTCTGGATTCCTAAAGATAATTTACCGGGATTAGTTCCAAGTAATATTAAAATTCATACGAAAGGTGATGGCTTAGATGTAACTGTTTTGGATTTTCCTTTAACTCCTGGCGGAGATTATGAACGCTCAATTGATTTACCTTATACGGGGCCTGGTAATTATTGCATTACACTTGGTGTGTTTATAGAGGAGGATAACGCTGCAATTAATCTATTTGAGGAGTGTGTAACTCTTTAGAGCCTTTTAAATTTCGTCTATCTTCAAGGTGTTGAACCTGTTTTAATTCCTTTATTCAGTATTTAGCTTTCGGGAAATTTCCAATGATTGATTTTATAGCTTTTAGAATCAGTGATTCAACTGTGTAAACTAAAACTAAAATGTTGATAACTCAGGCGCTTACCCTGACTATTTTAAAGGACTTCTGGTTATTTTTGTTATCTGCAGAAAAACAACTATGTCAGAAGAGAATCAAGAACCGGAAGATGAACAAGAATTCGATCCACGAAACACTGACGGTGAGGAGATAGGGAATGAAGATGGAGGTGACCAAATCATTCCACTTTCTGGAATGTATAAGGATTGGTTTTTAGATTATGCTTCCTATGTAATTTTGGAAAGAGCTGTCCCTGCTTTAACGGATGGTTTTAAACCAGTACAACGTCGTATTCTTCATTCAATGAAGGAGATGGATGATGGACGATATAATAAAGTTGCCAATATCATTGGTAACACCATGAAATATCACCCGCATGGAGATGCTTCAATTGGTGACGCACTCGTTCAAATGGGGCAGAAAGACTTGCTAATTGACATGCAAGGAAACTGGGGTAATACCTTGACTGGTGACCGTGCTGCAGCGCCGAGGTATATTGAAGCGCGCTTATCCAAGTTTGCAAATCATGTAACGTTTAATGCAAAAACTACAGAATGGACTCCGTCTTATGATGGAAGAAATAATGAGCCGGTATTATTGCCTGTGAAATTCCCGTTATTGTTAGCACAAGGCGCCGAAGGTATTGCTGTAGGGATGGCGTGTAAAATTTTACCACATAACTTTATTGAATTAATTGATGCGTCTATTGACGTGTTGAGAGGAAAGAGAACTAACATTTTGCCTGATTTCCAAAATGGAGGAATGGCTGACTTTAGTGGTTACAATGATGGACTTAGAGGTGGTAAGGTTAGGGTAAGAGCAAAAATTGAAAAGGTTGATTCTAAAACCTTACGAATTATAGAAATTCCATTCGGAACAACAACCTCTTCGTTGATTGACTCAATTTTAAAAGCCAATGATAAAGGCAAGATTAAAATTAAAAGAGTAGAGGACAATACTGCTGCAGAGGTTGAAATCATGATCTTTTTGTCGCCTGGTGTTTCGCCCGATAAATCTATTGATGCTTTATATGCATTCACAAATTGTGAAATGTCTATATCGCCTAACAGCTCAGTGATTTTAGATAATAAGCCTTATTTCCTTGGGGTGAATGAAATTCTAAAAATTAACACAAACAATACGGTTGGGTTACTTAAAAGAGAGTTGGAAATTCGTTTGGCTGAATTATTGGAATCATGGCATTTTTCTTCTCTTGAAAAAATCTTTATTGAGAATAAAATCTATATTGATTTTGATGGTAAAACATATGATGAGGCAATCTTAGTAACGCATGAATTATTGAAACCGCACATTAAGCATTTAAGACGCGCGGTAACTGATGATGATGTAAAAAGGTTATTAGAAATAAAAATGCGCCGAATTACTAAACATGATTCGGATAAGGCAGATAACTATATTGCTTCATTAGAAGATGAAATGGAGCGTATTAAGCATAACCTTGAAAACTTAACGGATTATGCGATTGATTACTTTAAAGATCTGAAAAAGAGATTTTCTGAAGGAAAAGAAAGAAAAACAGAGATTAAAACATTTGATACAATTTCTGCTAAGAAAGTAATTGTAGCCAATAAAAAATTATACGTTGATAAAGCCGAAGGTTTTATTGGTTGGGGATTGAAGAAAGAGGAGTTTGTTGCAGAGTGTAGTGATATTGATGATGTAATTGTTTTCTTTAAAACCGGTAAAATGATGGTTACCAAAATCAGCGATAAAAAATTCGTTGGTAAAGGTGTTATTTATTGTGGTATCTGGAAAAAAGGAGATGTTAGAACAATTTATCATTTGATTTACAGAGATGGTCCTGACGGAAATGCTACTTACATGAAGCGTTTTGCAGTTAAGAGTATTACACGCGATAAAGAATATCCTATCACTAAGGGAACCAAAGGAAGTAAAATGTATTATTTCTCAGTGCATCCAAATGGTGAAAGAGAGATAGTGAATGTACAATTACGACCAAGACCGCATTTAAAAAGAATTCGTTTTGATATTGATTTTGGAGACCTTTTAATTAAAGGAAGAGGTGCTGCTGGAAATCGAGTAACGAAAGAAATTATTTCGAAAATTGTACAAAAAGAGGTCGGAGAATCTACACTTGCAGCCCGCAAAATATGGTGGGATCCTGTGGTGAGTAGATTAAATGTAGATGATAGAGGTACTTTTTTAGGAGACTTTAAAGGAGATGATAAATTATTAACCTTGTATGCTTCTGGAGAATTAAGATTAACCAATTTTGATATTTCTAATCGTTTTTCTGATGACTTAGTTCATATTGAAAAATGGCATCAAGACCATCCTTTAAGTGTTGTTTATTATGACGGAGGAAAGG
>CAKZPK010000361.1 GCA_937139035.1 uncultured Crocinitomix sp.
CCAATTAACTTGAATCTGTTTCATAGCATTTTTCTATAAAACAAATATCAGGAAAGACTATTCCTTATTCAAGAGTATAAATACGTGTTTTTACCTAAACAGGTGAAAACACCTAATACCTATTAAGAGTGCAACTGATAGTTAAAACTACTTCGTTTACTCATAGAAGTTGTTCTCATGTTCAATCCAACCATCAACATGTTGTCCGTCAGGGTCATGATGCGTCCAATGAATTACTCCTCCTCTATCATTCCATTCATACTCACCGTAAACCTTCACCTGATCGCCTTCTCTTAAATCATCAATTCTATTCGCCAAATCAATATTATGAGAAACTAAAAAGGTTTGCCCTGAAGCTATTTCAACAATAAATTTCTGATGTCTCGACCCTTCATTATCGTCTGCCAATGTTTTTATAACCTCTCCTTTAATTAGTACTTGCTCATCACTTACATGATTATCGAACAAATCCTGCATTGCTTGATCCGAAGTGTAAGTAGGTTCGTCAAGCTCAGTTGACACAACTTCAGTTTCTTGCTCAGGAAGTTCAATTGTACTTGTTTCTTCAAAACCACAAGCCCCCATATAAAAGGCCATTGAAAGTATTAATAGTTGGACTACGTTTTTCATTCTATATCTGTTTGTATTTCACGATTATCATCAATGATGTTGTCATTTGGCACTTCTAATAAACTCTTTAAAGAGTAAATTGCTACAAGTGTTGCCAAAATTAATATGATTGCTCCGGTTAAAAAAGGAGCGCCAGGAAAGTAAACGGTGGCATCTGGACCAGAGTACGTCGAGAAAAGTGTCGTATAAATTACGGGAGCGCAAACTGCCATTAAACTTCCTAAACTTGTTAATACTCCCTGCAGGTTTCCTTGCTCTTTATCTGAAACTCGATTAGAAACAACTCCTTGAATCGTGGGAGTAGCAATTCCACCCATTACATATGGGATTGTTGCAGCATATAAATAAAAAGCATTTCCTGCAAAGGCAATTCCAAACATTCCTAATGTCCACAAAGTAAAGCCCCACATAATTACTTTCCTATTTCCAAATCTCTTCACTAAAAACCCTGTTAATACAGCCTGAACAACACTTACTAAAATGCCGACTACCATTAAACTTATTCCAACATCCAATTTATTCCAACCGTAACTTTCCATGGTAAAGAACGACCATGTATTAGGCATTACCTGTCCTGCTAGTTGCGCTAAACCAAAAGCAATAATAAAACCTAACACAGCCTTATACTTTCCTAAATGCGACAATGAAACAAAAGGAATCATTTTAGAGAAGTTGACTTTACGTCTATTTTCAACACTCAAGGATTCTTTAACAAAGAAGAACCCAAATAAGAAATTAAGCAGAGAAAAACCTGCCGCAACAAAGAACGGAGCCTTAACTCCCCAATTCTCGCCTATTATTCCGCCAATTGCAGGACCAATTACAAAACCAAGCCCAAAAGCGGCGCCAATTATTCCAAAGTTTTTTGCCTTGTTCTCTTTATTACTTACATCTGCAATATATGCGAAAGCAACAGTGTGACTCGCTCCAAAAATCCCTGCTAATATTCGCCCAACAAACAACCAAGCAATAGTTGGAGAAAAGGCATGAATAATATAATCTACTCCTAAGCCAAACAATGACAACAGCAAGATTGGTTTTCGCCCGTACCGATCACTCAGCTCTCCCATCATTAGTGCAAATAAGAATTGCACCCCCGCATAAGCTGTTATTAAAAGTCCGCCAGTTAAGGCTGCATCACTTAAATTTTGTCCTGTAAGTGAAGAAATTAAATCTGGAATTATAGGCACAATTAATCCCACCCCAATCATATCGATTAAGACCGTAAAAAAAATGAATACTAATGCGGAATTTTTTGCCTCTTTTTCTTGCACCCTGATTTAGAATTTGAGTTCAAAGTTATAAAAAGGAATTGGATACCTGACCGAATAAGTTTAATAGATCATGAAGTAATAATCAACGGTTACGAACCACCCGCAATACTTCCTTCATTAAATGCATTTGCGCGTCAAAATGCCCTTTTTGCGTTTCTATATTAATATATGGTATTTCGTTTTTCCCACAATAAACGGAAAGCGAACCATCATTTACATACCCTTTATTGTCTTGTAAAATTACGTTTACGCCTATTTCTTTAAAAGCGTTGAAAAAATAAGCATCCGTTGTGTAAATAAAATCATCAGGGTCGGTTTCAGGATTTATATATACGCTTTTAGTGTTCTCGGCTTCATCCCCACCAACATCATAACTTTTTATAGAATAATTTTCATCAGTATTATTATGAACTGCTACAACAGTATGGCCTTCTGGCAATCTATCCAATATAGCTTTGGCTAGTTTCTTAACTTGTTTATTCGCCTTGCCAGAATAATTTGCTCCATCCTTCAAGGTCTTTTTCCGTCCTTTTTTAGTAAAAATTCGATTTGGATCAAAATCATAATCAACTCCTTTCATTCTAAACGCAATCCTTCTTGTCCATTGATGTCTTAAATAGAAAAAATGAATTGAATCAATGTCTGCATAACGATACAATGTTTCTATGCTTGTAGTTTCATCTTCGTGCACATTCACAAAAACAATATCTCCTGCTGTAGATGATTTTTGCTCATAAATTGCTATTTCTGTTTCTCCAAGTTTGAATTTTGTTTCCATAGCAGGTGTTTCTTGTGTCCAAGTTAAAAAGGGAATGAATAAAATGAAAATGCAAAAGAGTTTCATCATTGATTTATTTGAACACAAGATACTGATTTTAGTGAAATTTTGTGAACCTCAACGGGGCTTATGAATATCTTAATGGAGAAAGCGCATCAATATTCAGAGATTGTTTTTGATCAGTAATCATTTCAGTCAATAATTTACCTGTAATTGGGCCTAAACTCATCCCCATCATAGCATGTCCAGTTGCAATGAATGTATTCTCCTGTTTACCTTTTCCTATAAACGGAAGGCCGTCAGGCGAGCACGGTCGTAAACCAGCCCAAGCCTCACTAGCATTAACCTCATCCATATTTATAGATGGGAAATATTTTGGAATTGCTTTTTTTATGGAATCAATTCTTCTTTTATTCTTTTTTAAAGACAAACCTTGAATCCCCATTGTTCCTGCAAACCTTAAATCCTCACCAAAAGGAGTTACAGCAACTTTTGCTTCGCACAAAACACTTGGTACTTTCAGGTTCTGTTTTCCTTGTTTGATATTAAAACTATATCCTTTCCCTGCTTGAATTGGAATTTTCAAACGTAATGAAGTTGCAAGCTCTGAGGTCCACGAACCTGTTGCCACCACAAGATTATCAACCTTTAAATCTCCTTGATTTGTTTTAATTGTTCGAATCTTATTTTTTTCCTCAACAATACCTAGCACTTTAGTACTCCATTTAAAAACAACCCCTTTTGACTTTAAATGTATTTTCATTTTTTTCATGAAAACATTGGGATTTAATTGTGCATCACTTGGAAAATAA
>CAKZPK010000362.1 GCA_937139035.1 uncultured Crocinitomix sp.
TACACGATCTCCAAGTGCATATGGTGCTGTACGAATGTCAGAGGCTCCACCTCCTGCAGCACCATAACTAGATCCTGCTTGTCCACCACCATTAAACCCACCAGGGCCAGATGATGCACCTGCTCCACCAACATAAACTTCAAGTACTTGACCTGGTGTTACAGCTAGGTTTCCGATAGAATATCCACCAAGACCACCTGTTCCGTCAACTCCATCAAATCCAGTTCCTGTACCACCTTGTGCTCCCCAAGTTTCAAGTTGAATTGAAGTTACACCTAATGGGACCGTATAGGTTTGTACCGCACCGGTAAATGAAAATGTGGTTGCCTGACTCCAAGATTGTGTCAGTCCAACGCCTAAAAGCAATATGCTAATAAGGCTCAATTGTAAAATTTGTTTCATAGTATTTAATTGTTAGATAAATTTTATGCAAAAATAGTGAAAAAGTACTCATCTAAACGTTTAACATGAAGAATACTAGGATTTATTGTCAATCTGACAAGTACAAACAAATTTGTGATGTACATAAAGGTTTGAGAGGAGGGAGTGAGTATCCGATTCCTCTTGTTTTTTAGTTTTTCAAAAACTTGAGATAGTACGTTTTTGCATCTAGTTGGATTTTAGCAATATAATGTCCACTTTGAATGAAGCTCAAATCAACTGTTGATCCTGATAAGTTGGGTTGAATTGCAAAAATAGTTTGGCCAACTGTATTAATGATTTCAATGGAAGTTATGATTTCGTTATTCTTGGTTTTAACATAAATGTTGTCCGTTGCAGGATTTGGGTAAAGATTAACGTTAGACTTATCAATTGGTAGCTTATCAATGCCAGAATCATCACTACCATCATCAGTTATATGACAAAGAACAAGGTTTAAAGTATCGGCTAATGGTGTGCCTGCAATAATACCTGAACCAGGAGAAGTTTCCATGTAATCACCTGTGATTTCCCAGATAATTACTCCGGCCAAATTGTTATCAACTACATATTGAGCTTTTAAACCTATCGAGGCTTCGTCATCATAAGAAACAAAAGTATTTAAATCATCAAGTCCAGTTAAATAAGGAACTTCGGCATCTGAATCCCAATGCTCATTAAATAAGAACATTTTATCCATTACATTGTAGTATTGTGGGCTTCCTTCGTCAATTGAAAAAGTGACAGCATCAGTAGCTCCTGTTGTAGGAACATGTAAACCAGGTTCGCCAACTGTTTTTGCTGTTCTACCATAAAATGCTACGCCCATATTAATCATAGATTCCGGAACCCCATGATCAGTTATCAATCGTTCAACAGCACTGTGTATATTAAATGTAGGGTCTCCAACTACTGGTGCATAAAGTGGTGAATTGTGATTTGTTTCTGGGCTAAAAGCTCCAAAAAAGTCATATGACATTAGGTTGATGTAGTCTAGTGTTTCAATAATAACGTCCCATTCTATGTCATCCATTCTGTCAGGTGCTGCGCCGAATGCAGCTGTTAATAGAAGTTCTTTCGAAACTAAAGGCTCAATGGCGTCAAGAGAATCTCTAACTTCATTTAATAATAAAGAGTAATTAATTATGTCATCTTCTGTTCCTCCATGAGGTGTGTATCCAGGATATTCCCAGTCAATGTCAATTCCATCAATATCATAAACACGAATCAATTCATTGCACGAATGGGCAAAATTTGTTCTTTTCGTTGGGTCTGCAGCAATCGCAGGAAAGTCAGATGAAAGCGTCCATCCACCAAGTGAAATCATTACTTTGGTGTCATTCTCATGTGCATGATATACCAAAGAGGTGTTAGGAATGTGGTAATCACTGTTACCAAGATCATAAGATGATTCGTAGCCTAAAGGAGCAGTTCCCCAATCTATTGCTCCAAGCAATAAGTTTTTATCACTCCAAGGGTCGGTGATTGTTAGTGTTCCGTCAGCTAAAGGATAAAGAAAAGCATAATTAATGATTGTGTATTTCGCGTAATCAATTGTTTCAGGATTTACTAGTTTGTCTCGATCGTACCATTGCCATCCAGGATAATATCCAATTACTTCTTTGCATGGTTCTTGAGCGTTGGAATTAGTTATTCCTAAGACAAATATTAGAGCAATAGTGTATAAAACTTTTGTTTTCATGGTCAGATATTGTTTAAGAGTTTGATGCCTTTTTCGTGAAGTATCAAATACAATATAAGTCAGAAAGAGAGGGAGAGCAAATTGTTCAATGATTATTTGAATAATTTATAACGTCTTACTTATTGAGGCAAAATCTCTGGTAATTAGTTTTATGTGTTTTTACGATTAAATAATAGAGGCCAAAAGTAAACAGTTAAGATCAGCTTCTATTAGCTGAAATTGAGTTAATGTAAATCTTTTTGTCACCTAATATTGGTTTCTTAATTTGGAGATAAGACAAGAACAAAAAAAATGGCGCCCAATAAGAAATTAGGCGCCATCTTAAATAAAATTAGATTCGTTTTACTTTTTCACAATTTTGACAGTGTGAGCAGCATCATTTGATTTGATCATTACAAAGTAAATTCCGCGAGCTACATTTTCTAAAGAAATTATTTCTTTATCGGTAGCAGTTGCTTGAGTAATTACAGCTCCATTGATGTCTGTTAATTCATAAGTAAATGTTCCTTCAAATTCTACAGTAACAAATGCAGTTGTTGGGTTTGGATATACATTTAAAGCGATTGCATTTAATTCATCAACTCCAACTTGCGAGTTAACAGTTACCGTTGCTGTAGCACTACATCCTGCTTCACACATAACCTCAACATCATATGATCCTCCACTTAATCCTGTTAAATCTTCATCATCATCAAAATCACCAGTACCGTCGTTGTTCCAATCAAAAGTATATGCTGGATTTCCTCCAGTAACAGTGATGTTTATTTCTCCGTCCCCACCTGAAATTTCATCAATGGTAGTGTACGAAATTTCTAAAGTTTCATAAACTGTTAGATCTACATCTGCTTCATTTGTACAACCATTATCATCTGTACCAATCACAGTATAAGTTGTTGTTCCTGTTGCAGCTGGTGTAAATGAAACACCATCACTTTCTGCTGGATCCCATTCATAAGAGCTTGCTCCCTCTCCATTAAGTACAACGTTATCTCCTAAACAGATTTCGTTATCACTAATAGTTGCGTCAACCTCTGGTAAACCATAAACTGAGACTTCAATTTCGGCTACATTTTCGCAACCAGTTTCATCATCAATTCCTGTAACTGTATAGGTGAATTCTCCAACTTCAGGTGTGAATTCTTCTCCATCAGTTACATCCATATCCCATTCGTAATCATCTGCACCACCACCTGTTAATGTGATAGATTCTCCAACACAAATTTCTTCATCTGAAGTACTTGCAGTAACTTCAGGTAATTCAAGTACAGTAATTTCGACAGAAATTCCACAATCTCCATCAGCATCACTTGTTGCAGTATAAGTGGTTGTTCCTACTGGCGGTTCAAATCCTTCGCCGTCTATAACATCAC
>CAKZPK010000363.1 GCA_937139035.1 uncultured Crocinitomix sp.
GGGTTAATCCTCTTTTCCAACCTTCTGTTAATCCGCGTAAAGGTTTATTTGCCTTGGATAATTTATGGGATGGATTGGGAGCAATTGTTTTATTACACCCGCACATGAAGTACTTTTTTGGTAAAGTAACCATGTACTCTTCCTATAATGAAAATGCAAAACGTGCAGTATTGGGCTTTATGAAAACTTATTTTCCAGATACTGAAAAACTAGTTACCCCACTCAACTCTATGTACACTACGGTTGAGAAACATGAAATTGTAAACTTAGTAGCAGGACTAGACTTTAAAGAAGGGCTAAAAATATTGCAAAAATATTGCAGAGATAATGGCGAAAATGTACCACCTCTTATCAATAATTATATGCAATTGTCCCCTACTATGAAATCATTTGGAACGGCGCGTAATCCTGATTTTGGAGGAGTTGAAGAGACGGGAATACTTGTGACGTTAGCAGATATTGAAGAATCTAAAAAAAGTAGACATTTAGAAGGCTTTGAACTCAGTCACTAAGCGTTGTATTTCCATTTTACAGATTAACAGAAGTTGTTTATTAACACTTCAACGGTAATTATCATCTATTAAACGGTAACGAAAAAGCATATATTATGTGTATTTTTGTTTTCAAAATTTAACTAACCTCAATGATAAAGAGATTTTCGCTTCTAAGTTTCATAGCCCTTGCTTTAGGAATCGGTTCATGTGAAACGGAATTTAGTTTAAATGGTGATTATGAATTAAAACCTGTTGTATTCGGTTTATTGGATCATACAGACTCTATTCATGTGATTAAAATTACCAAAGCTTTTTTAGGTGATGGAGACAATTTAGTCTATGCGCAAAACCCAGATTCAAACTATTTTAATCAGGTTGCGGCAATTGTTACGGAGTACGATCCTTTAGGAGATGAGACTGGCAGATCATGGGATTTGCAAGATTCAATCGTAACGGGAAAATCTACTGACGGTATTTTTTATGCGCCAGATCAAAAAGTTTATTTCTTTTATGAAAAAGAATTAGACAGTAAGAATACTTATAAGATCGAAGCTGATTTAAATGAAGGAGCGCATAGCTTTACTGCTGAAACTTCAATGATTAATGGATTCGGTGTCCCTACAACCATTACTAATAACTCATTTAAGGTACGTTTTGCAAAAAATACGGTGAATGCTGATGATGATTATTTAACTTGGGTTTTTGACCTTAAGAATGGACTTGAAAATGTTGGAGAAATAGAAGTTGGATACACTTTTCACTGGACAGAGTATTATTTAGATGGAACGTCTGAAAGTTTCTCTGCCAAAAAGTTTGAGTATTCTGAAACGAACCTTGATCGCCCAATTCGAATTAACGGTATTGAGTTTTATAATTGGATTGCTCAAACAATTCCTGATGATATAGATAATATCGATTACCGTAAAGCTGATGGAGTAGATTTACGAATTTCTTTAGCACACACAAATTTAACACAGTATATGAGCGTTTCTGAACCTGTTTCAGGTATTGCTCAGGTTCAACCTGTCTATACTAACGTTGAAGGTGGATATGGATTGTTTTCAAGTCGTTTATTGTATTCTTTAAATGATCTTCCTTTAGATGAATCATCAATTAAAGAATTGTCAAGTGGTACACGAACAATCACCAAACAATTTTGCTCTGATTATGCTGTACATAACGGAGAATCTTTCGAATGTCCGTAACATTATTCTTAGAACAAAAGAATAGCTCTAGAGTTATTCCTATTTCAATTTTTGATTATTTTCTTACCAGACTCATGTCAAATGGCATACGGTTTAAGATAGAACGACCTAGCGTCAATTCATCCGTATAGTGTAATTCAGTGCCTACTGCAACACCACGAGACAACGTTGTAATTTTCACAGGATAATCAGCTAGTTTTCTAAATAAGAAAAAGTTAGTCGTATCTCCTTCCATTGAAGCGTTTAAAGCCAATACAACCTCATTTACTTCTCCACTTTTTACACGTTCAACCAATGCGTCAATATTCAAATCATGCGGGCCAATACCTTCCATTGGAGAAATAACACCTCCCAATACATGATAAACACCAAAAAACTGCTCGGTGGACTCAATTGCCATAATATCTCTAATATCCTCAACCACACAAATCAATTCTTTTTTACGTGAATTTTGCATACAGATAGAGCATAAATCACCATCAGAGATATCACCGCAACAATTACAAGAGGATATTTTCTCATGCATTTCTCCTAACGACTTTGAAAAAGCCGCAATTTCATCTTCCTCTCTCTTGAGTAAATTAAGAACTAGGCGCAAAGCGGTTTTCTTTCCAATACCAGGTAAAGATGAAAAATGCTCTACTAAATCCTCTAAATGTTTTGATGGGATATTCATTGTTACGAATTTACGCAAAAATCCAATTCAATTATTGCATCTTGCTTGTAGTATTTAACATCTCAACTTTAAGAAATCAAATTCAATCAATAGAAAATTAGATTTAAACTTTAGTCGTAACGCACTCAGCACCCACAATTGATTATTGACAATCGAACATTGATTATTGACAATTGAATTATTAAATTTAACCCATGCTAAAAGCGTCTCTTGAAAAACACACCCTAGACTTTAAACGCCCTAGTGGAACATCACGCGGATTTTTAACTCAAAAAGATTCTTGGTTCATTCGAATTTGGGATTCAGACAATCCTGCAATTGGTGGTATGGGTGAAGATTCAATCATCAAAACACTGTCTCCTGATTGGAATCAAAACTATGTTAAATTTCTTTATCAAGTGGTGAATAATATTAACCAATATATCAAACCATTTTCAGTAATCACAGGTAAAGACAACCATCCTGACAAAGATAAAATGATCATGTTATCAAAATATCCGTCTATCTATTTGGCTGTGGAGACCGCCCTACTCGATTTAAAACATGGAGGAACAAAAGTTATTTTCCCATCTGATTTTGTAAGCAAACAAGCCCCAATAAAAATTAACGGCCTAATATGGATGGGCAGCAAGGAATACATGTTGGAGCAAATAAAAGAGAAATTAGCAGCTGGGTTTGACTGTATTAAATTAAAGATTGGCGCAATCGATTTTCAAAAAGAATTGGACTTACTCGCCTTTATTCGTTCAAAGTATTCTGCAGATCAAATTGAATTGCGCGTAGATGCCAATGGTGCATTTTCGCAGGAAGAAGCATTGAGCAAACTAGAGCAATTGGCCAAATACGATATCCATTCAATTGAACAACCTATAAAACAAGGTGACTGGATTGCCATGCGAGATTTATGCAAAAACACACCGCTTCCAATTGCGTTGGATGAAGAATTAATAAAGGTGACTGTGTCAAGTGAAAAAAGAGCTTTACTTGAAACCATTCAACCACAATATATTATTTTAAAACCTAGCTTAATTGGAGGTTTTAGTGGGACAGATGAATGGATTGCTTTGGCTGAGGAATTAAATATTCGCTGGTGGATTACCTCCGCACTAGAAAGTAATATAGGCTTAAATGCAATTGCTCAGTACACATTTACAAAAAACAATCCTATGCCTCAAGGCTTAGGAACAGGGCAACTTTACACAAATAATATTCCTTCAAAACTAGTTATTCAACAAGGGCACTTATTACACCAATAATAACAAGACAACCTATGCAACGATCGCTTCTAATTACAGTTATCTCCATCTTTTATATTTTCAGCTGTCAGGTTTCGCAAGATCCTGATTCTGATCAAGGTTTTGAGGCTGATGATTTTGTTTGCGATTTCCCAATGCCAGAACCCGAAACGTTTCCAATTGCAGAAATTGAGACACGTTTAGGCACAATGAATTTTTGGTTATTTGATGAAACTCCAAATCATAAAGCAAAATTCATTGAATTAGCAAATGAAGAGCATTATAATGCTTTTACCTTTAATCGTGTTGTTTCAGATTTTGTCATTCAAGGTGGATGCCCTGATTTGCCAGAGTATTTTGAAGGTTCTCCTTATCTTATTGATCCAGAATTTGTGGATACCATTGGACATACCTATGGAGCATTAGGAATGGGTAGAGATGACAATTCTGATAAACAATCAAATGCTTGCCAATTCTATATTGTAAGTAATGAAGATGGCCTGCCGCGTTTAGATGGTGACTATATGATTTTTGGAAAAATTATTGATGGAGAGGATGTTTTAGAATTGATAGAGCACGAACAAACAGATGAAACTGACACGCCCTTGGAGGCAATTCCGCTAAACGTAAGTATTAAAGAGTATACGACTGAGCAGTTATTAGCATTGTTTGACTTCACACCTAAAAAACGATAAAGTAATTTGTATTTTAGTGCTCGTACTATGCAATACCGTGAATTAAATAATGAGCTTACGATTAAAACCCTTAAAAAGCTCCAATTAAGAATAAACGATCGTTTTCCAGATTCGGGCTTGCTTAATGTCTGCGCCGAACTATTAAAGGTTGCAGAAGAAAGCAAATCTAAAATTGCATTTATTTCTAAGCCCTTAATTTGGTTAAGAATTACCCTGATATCTTTGGTGGTAATCACTTTTACGATTTTGTTTTTAACCATTTCTACGCTCAATGTTGAGACCGGTCAATTTAATATGATTGATTTAATTTCAATTGCAGAGGCCTCTATCAACGACCTTATATTAATTGGTGCAGCGATTTACTTTCTGGCAAAAACAGAAACACGAATCAAACGGAATCGGGCTTTAGATGCTTTGGATGAGATACGTTCAATAGCGCATGTTATAGATATGCACCAATTAACGAAGGATCCTAAAAACATTGCAGCAAACGACACCGAAAATTCACCAAAACGTAACATGACTTTGTTTGAATTATCTCGGTATTTAGATTATAGCAGTGAGATGTTAGCGCTTTGCAGCAAGATTTCGGCGTTATATGCAAACGGATTTAAAGACGAGGTTGTATTACAAACCATTAATGAAATTGAGACTTTAACAACAAGTTTAAGTCGTAAGATTTGGCAAAAAATTTCTGTATTGGATATTACTAAAGATCTCAATTAAAGAGAGGCTTCAAACACTGGAGGTTCAAAATCAAGTTCTATCATCATTCTATCAGGGAATGAATATTCTAATAGTTCCAAGAATATTGGGTTGTGATAGTGATAATAAAACAGTCCAAGATAATTTCCTCCAAATCGCTTTCTATAATAATCAGACCGAATTAAATGTACGCCTTTTTGGATTTGATCAATACATTCATACCAAGTCTCCAGATTCTTTAATTCTATTGTTCGAATAACAATTGAAAAATAACTGTACGGTCTCAAGACCTTCTGAAATTGATTGATTAACTCCAACTCACGTTCTCGACCATACAAAGTTGATTTTACATGAAATTTATTGGTATCAGTTTCTAAAACGTCACGCAGTTTCTCAATCTCATTGAGTATATTTCTTTTGTTTAGCACACTATACCTTAAACTCTCATAGTCTTGATTATTTTGACCAGCATTCTCAATATTTTCATTGTAATAATGATATACTATGCTATCAATTGTATCTATAGATGCAAAAGATTCATTAATTAAAAAATCACTCGTACTATTTATTAGAACTTCAAGAGTATTTGAATACCAACCATCATAACATCCAAAAACATTTCGCCAATTGAAATATCTCACAGGAACGTACCTCCCATTTCCACCAACAAAACAAATATCAATTGCTTGCATCTCAATAAGAAGTTCTTCTATAAACTCTTCCATTTTTATTTGTGATACCCCTCTATCAACAACCAAATAGTATTTAGCATTAGTATTTTTATCTATTTTTTCTGAATTATTTGCTATTACCTGAGCATTTTCCAGCGTTGGTCGAGCAATGAACATCTTTTCATCTATTTTCTTTAATGAGTCAATCGTATTGGAAAGATATATTATGCCAAGAGTAGGTTTATCATTCAATTTATAATGCAGAGGATAACCATAATTTAAACTGTAAGCAAAGACATTATATTCCTCCGCAATTTTTTGAAAACGATTGGGGGATTTTGCATTTGTATTAATTACAAAGAATAAAAGTCCCGCAATTAAAAGGGAGGTTTTGGAGGTTGCAAACATAATTTAATTGCATCAAAAATTGTACCTCATTTAATTTAGATTAATAACAATAAAACTATACCTATATCAATTCAAAACTTTAGTGCCCTACTCTAATATTTTCTACTTATTTTTGGTTATGATCCAACCACAACAATTTATCCCATTAGCACTTATTAGTTTCTTAATAATTTCATGTGACAATAGTTCGCCCGAAAATAATGAAGACCAAAATGCAGAAATTACAACTACTGACACAATCTCGCAAACAGAGGAAATTGTAAACATTGAAGAAGAATGGGTAGCAGAATACACGAGTAATATAGAAAATTTTGCAAATGCTGTAATTGCAGAAGATATAACAGCTGTTGTAAACTACCTTAATTTCCCATTGGAACGCGAAGCTCCAATTGCTGCAATTTCAAACGCCGAGGAATTTGAAACCTACTACCCTACTTTATTTGATGATGAATTAAAAGGTAAATTAAATGAGTATCTAGATAATCCAGATATTATTGATTTATCCAACTCAAACGGAACCATAGGTATTTTAAACGGATTAATTTGGTTCAATGACACGGGAAACAAAATAGTTTCAATAAATTATAGTTCTGCCGCCGAGAAAGAATACCAAGCCGAAATGAAAGAAAAAATTCGCTATGCGCTTCACCCAATTTTAAAAAACTATGATTCTAACGTTTTTTTAGGGCGAACAGAAGACGGGCTTTTTAGAATTGACGAAACCGAAAAAGGTTTGCGTTATGCGTCTTGGAATGGAGATCAAAACATGTCTGATGAACCTGATTTTATTTTATGGAATGGAGTTACTGAACAGCAAGGAACTGCTGGTGGCTGGACTACTACTTTTGATAAGGTAGACACGCAATACATTTTAGACCAAGTTGACATGTGCGAAGATCCTGAAGATTGCGGACTGTTTTTAGTAATAAAAGATGAGGGCGAAATTACTTCTAAATTAACTGTTACTGAAATTACAGATCCTTTTGAAGAAATTGCAGAATAAAATTTTGGTTTAATAAGAAATCTAAATATTCGATTGCTAGTGCTAAATATCTGCCCAACAATCCTGACACAAGTCTCCCGTGCTATTGTCTATTGTTTTTATTGATTCATTCGCATCATTCATTAAACAATTAGGTTCAGGACAATGACGCAAACCTAAAACGTGACCAACTTCATGGCAGGTAATTCGCATAAGGCGTTTATAAAATGTTTTGCTAGATACATTTTTGTGCAGTCGGTTTGAAGAAACTACGCAAGCATTTCCTCCAACACTTCCTAAACCAAAAATGCCAAAGTCTTTATACATCCATTCAGGGTCCTTAACTTCTCTTGTCCCCTCTTTGTATTTTGTAATTGAAATATCTTGATTGGTTAAACCCACTGCAATATCTATAGAATCAGGATGATGATAGGTTAACCAATGTAATAAAGAATCTGCCCGGTATCGCGGATAACGAATTTCAGTATATGCCATTTCAGGCAAGTCCACTTTATTGAGTACCACAACTTCAAACCCATACATTTTTTCAATGGAATTTTTTACAGAATCAACCTCACGGTCAGCAATATTCCCATATGGCTGAATACCAATTAATGGCGGACCTGTATCCAAGCCAATAATCTCTTTTGTTTTTGGAAAAAAAATAAAAATAGCGCTGACGATTAAAGCCAGCACAAATACAATTACCGCAACACGTTTCATATCTCCTCTAATTCATCAAATTCATTTGGATCATAGCTTTCCAAATCATTTGATTCTTCTTTATTCGATTCAGTAAAATTGAACCGATCCTCTGTATCATTATTTCCATCAAACAATTCTTCCCACGTAAAATCTGGCTCTAATTGATAAAAACTCATGATGTCTTCACTTTCATTTTTATCAATTGTTTTAGAATTGTCAGAGTAATGACGTTTTACGCTCAAATACACATTCCCCCTACAACTTGAACACCAGAGGAAAATAAATTCATAATGATTAGGATCCTTTTTATGTGCTCGTTCATAATTTAAAAATGATCGAATCCCATCCATTTCTATTTTACCCTCCAATTCTGATAACGTAAATATCTGCGGAAGTTTCAATAATTTGGACTCACTATTTTCCATCCACTTGTCACAAACCTCACAATACGGTTTATCTCCTTTTTTGGCAGATGCAACAAAATAGATTGGAAACCCAACAATTAAGGCAGCTTCAGCCAACCAAGAAAAGTATGGAATGCCACCATTACGTATAAAACCGTCAGTTAATCTACCAAAGTAAACAGACAAATCTACCAAAGCAGTAAAAAAGGAAACCTCAAAAATTAAAGCCAAAAAGAAAATCCATGAACAAACTAAACCAAAGCCTGCAAAAAAGATCATTGAAAATACGCGCAGATTATAATGCCGAATTTTTGCCCCTTCAATTGCTAAAGTTCCTACAACTGCAATTATCAGCATATAAACCCCAGCAATTA
>CAKZPK010000364.1 GCA_937139035.1 uncultured Crocinitomix sp.
ATAAATCTTGGTTCCAACAGGATAATCTGGAATAGCCGTTTCAGTAACCCAAGTTGAATCAGAAACATTTTCCATGTCTATTGAGTTATCAAAAATTGGAGCATCTACCGACCATTCAACAAATGCCTCTGAAACGTCTCCATCATAATGAATTTTCGAAGTTACATATTGGTCTACATCTTCCTTTGGAAGATCAAATGTAGGTTGATCTGTAATTGACGTCAATAAAATAGCGGGATAATCATTGCGATCTCTTAGAGTATATTCCCAAACACCTCTACCCCAACTCGCTGCACGTAATGTATTTGAACCATTAACAACTTCTAATTCGTTAATCATACAATTAGGCAAATCATCATTATACAATTCCCATTCTGTTGCTTCCATTGTTTTGACATACACACCAATTTCAGCAGCCAAATAAATATTTGATTCATTTGAATGATCAATCACCGCACCACGAATTGGCATATCATTAAGGTTTTCAGTAATATTGATCCAAGTTGCCCCCATATCATGGGTAATAAACACCTTTGAACCATCATTTTGATAGCGATTATATGTCACGATAAATGTGTTATCATCTTTAGGATCAAAAGCAATATCAGTAATGCTATAATTAGGTAATGTTCCTTTAATATTTACCCAAGTTACTCCACCATCAATAGAACGCTCAATATATTGATTACGTGATGCAATAATAATATCCGTATTATTTTCTGCTATAGCTGCCTCTTTTATTTGCCCTCCAAATGAAGGAGATCCTGTTACAACCCAACTACTTGTGAAGTTTTCTGTTTTATGCACATTTTCACCAAAGTGGTAAATTGTTAAATGATCGTTAGGATCATAAGCCATTGGTGCAACCCAATATGAGGAGTGTCCCGGAGGAGAAGCTCCTGCTCTAGTTAATCCGCCATCAAATGTTTTTGTTCGCGAACCATATTGGTAGCTACTAATCATCCAATCAGAATTTAATGGATGAATAATTCCTTCCATTCCATCACCACCTGTATACTCAAGCCAAGTTGTTTTATGCTTAATACTTGTACCATTATCCTGCGAACCTACAATTGTTCTATAATGGTTTGATTGACTTGCTCCAAGCGTATAATTTTCTCGAATGGACATGCTGTGATTAAGATGTTCCCATGTCAATCCATTATCCTCACTTTTCCCAAAATAACCGTCTGTTGCCACGTAAAAAACGCCATTAATACACTCGGCTTCTCTCAAATCAGCATGAATATAATGCTCAGAATTGGCATGTCTTTCTTGGAAACTTCCTGGTCCGTGAACGCCACTTCCAAGACTCCACCAAGTTGTTTGATCAAAAGAATACCCTCCATCATCTGAAGTAAAACAATCTACATAACCATAAATAATCTTAGTTGTATCCTCATCACTTACAGCAAAACCTTGACTACCACTAGCTGGATTACTTGCAAACTCAAATGTCAAACCAGCATCAAATGACTTCCAAATACCATTACCAGAAGCAAAATAAATACAGTCCTCACATTCAGGGCTCACATCAAGCTGAACGCTGGTATTATTTGAATTACCAACAATTTCTGCAGAACCTGTAAAACTAAGCCCTTCATCCGTTGAACGCAATACTTTATTTCTATTGGGATTATTACGATCATAGATATAAATAATGTCACTATTTGTAGGGTGAAATTCAATATCAGTTATATTTCCTCCAGTTTCTAGAACCCAAGTGTCCAAATCATTATCAGATCGAAACAGACCATAATTAGTTCCAACAAAAATCAAGTCTGCCACCTCTGGATGATACGCAATTCTATTAATTTGGAAATTACTTCCCAATCCTCCTAAACCAAGTTCTGTTGGATTAAAATCTGTTTCTACCCAAGTATCACCGCCATCTGTTGATCGGTAAATACCATGAGAATAACCATTTCCTGAATTACGAACATTGATTATAATTTCATTTGCATCTGTTGGAGAAACGGATAAAGTATTAACACCACTAGCAAAAAGAAAATCAGTGGTTCCACCTGTCCAAGTATCACCTCCGTCAGCAGATTTCCAAAAACCACCACTTCGTGTTCCAATATACATTAGGTCAGCATCAGCTGGGTTTACATAAAACGTTTCTAGTCTTCCTAAACCAGCTGCATAATGTCCTGTGATACTATCAACAGTTCCTGGGCCAACCTCTTCCCATCCACCGTCATAAAGAACTTTATCTAAAACAGGTGGATTATCTTCTACAAAACTTTCGTAAGCTTTTCTTACAAATAAAGGATCTACACTTGAACGGTCTCCGCTAGGATAGTATTTGGATTCATTTTCATGTTTCCAACGCTGGTAAGGTTTCCAACCAGAACCTTTTGCCTCAATATCAATTGTAGCAAAATAGGCTTCTGCAACTTCGCAAACTTCATAAAAATTTACTGAATTGTCTTGCATTAACTCTTTATATGAACGCTGCGAAAAAGTAGTCGTTGCGACGCACATTACAATGAGTGAAAAAATAACTCTGGAGAACATAAAATTGGTTGTTATACGGTTTAAAGTATAAAAATACCAAAATACAGCGAACAATCTAATTTACTCCCCCCTACAATCCCCCTACATCATCTGAAAACTTCACTTATTATTGAAGTTCCATTATCGCACGTTCAATAATCTCATCTTTAGTTTTATCTAGTGTATCTAACAATACATTAATGTCAGGCTCAAAACCATTGTCTAAATGATGCTCACTTCCGTCATCAGCAACACCAACAAATTCGCTCACAGATAAATTCCAAACCCAACCGTTAGCAAGATAACCTGCGGCTACAGAACCACTTCCTCCACCGGTTCTTTGCCCAATAAAAGTGACGTTATCCAAAGGATTGACAGAATAACAAAAAGTAGTTGCTGCGCTATATACAAAACGGTCTGTTAATACAGCAACAGGTTTTAAAAAGCGATTTTCACTTGTTGCTGGTTTGAGGTTTGCAGGGCTTTTCATAAAAGCATCTGCCGCAGGACCAATTTTGAAGTTTTCATAACCAATATAAACCTCCTCATTTGTAAAGTAGGCCGCAATTTTTGTGGCTAGAATAGGATCACCACCTGTATTTCCTCTAATGTCAACAATGATTCCTTTAGCTGAATTAAGAGATGCAAATACGGTTTCTAATTCTTCAGTAGATATTTCTACATTAAATGAAGGAACATATATGTATCCTAATTCATTGTCCTGTGGCAAACGACCATATACCATTCTCAAATCAGATTGACCAATTGTTCCGTATGATTTCATTTCTGGAGCTGCTGCCGCACCAATATAATTGTCTATCAAAATTCCAGAATGCAATGAATATGGATAACCACTAATAAAGTCATAGCCACTTCCATGCGTATACTCTCCGTTTGCATCTTGATTAAACAAAACCGAATGTCCATCTTTTAACTGTTGTACGATTATAGCCAATGTTCCGAACAATGAATCTGTCGTCATTTCTTCGGTAACAAACGGACGCAATGAATCTGCCAAATGAACCATGTCAACACCTTTAAAATCTAACATTCCATATTTTTCAGCAACCACAGTTGTATATTCTTCAAATACAGAACTATTGGACTGCTCAGGTTTTGGTTTCATAAACACTTTTTCGCAGCTACTCACTGCTACGAATAAAACTGATACTATTATAATGAGTGAAAATTTCATAATTATTTTATTTATTCGATTCTTTATTAAGTCTTGTTTTTGTTTTGCTGATATAATTAAAACGAACACTCAAAGTGTGCGCAGCAAAGGTTATTGGGTAAGATTTAACTGTTCTATAATTCAATAAATCCCACTGATAAGAGAACTGCCATCTTTTCTTGTAATCGACAGATATATTGGTTTCAATTTTGTTAAAAATTCCAATTGGTTCGAAAGATGAATAACTTAACGACAATGGACTAGTAGTTGCATCATTTTGAAAATCAAAAATGCCTTCTTCTAAAACTTTTTGAGACGCCGAATAAGCAAAACTAGTCGCTTCTTTAGCCATTGAAAACAAACCTAAGGCTAACTCAAAGTTAACACGAACATCTTCTTTAAGAAGTCTTGTATACCTTCCTAAAACTGAAACAGTGGAATTAAAAATTATCCCTGTACTATTATTTCCAAGTGCACTGAAATTTGTAAAGTTTACATTCATTAAACTCCACTTACCACCTATTTGATAATTCTCAGTTAATTTTCTTGTATAATCAAAATTGTAATTCGCATTAATATTATAACCTCCGCCAATATGATAACTTGTTTTCAACATAGAATATCGTGCATTAAAATTGGTAGACCAATAATAATTATCACTCTCACGGCTTGTTCCCGCAGCAAAACTACCGCTAATTCCACTATACGGAACATTGGAAAATTTCGCATCCTGATAAGCTCCAAGCCCTCCTCCTAAACCTATGTAGGACTTTTTGAGTACGGTACGACGAACATTGTCTTGCGAAAAACCTGAAATAGTTAAACTGCACAACAATATTGAAAAAATTGCATGTTTCATTAAAATAAATTTTGATTGAAAAATTGATTCTTCGCTTGGCGAAGTTGATTTTGAATACTCTTTTTTTATACGCATAGTAAATTTAATATTATTAAATCTACCATGGTAACAACTCAGGTTGTAGGCACTTAGAATTGCGATCCAATCTCTTCCATGGTGTTAATCGCAAAAGTGTAACTCCGCAACAAATGTATTACTTTTTTTTTATTTGATAAATGAACTTAAAAATATTTTTAACTAAAAATATTAGCATAATTATATTTTTATTAGTATTTTTGATTTATGAGTTTTGGAGGAAGTGTATCAGCAATGCTTGTTTCGTTGAAGAATAATAAAATTCCTAAACGAGAAAGAAAACTAGGCCATTTAGAATATAAGGATGGGGTACATATTGGCCCTGCGTTAAAGTTTAAAAACCAATTAAGTACACATCAAATGGAGGCCTTTAAAGAAAACCTTGCTCAAAAAAAAAGAAAAGCTGCACAACGTACAATACTCATCTATATCGTAACGTTAATCAGTGTGGCTATTATAGTTACATATAAAGTTGGTGCCCTATAAAAAGAATTACAAGTTAGCCCAAAACTTGAATCAGGTGAAAAAGAGATTGGTTGAATTACCAGTCTCTTTTTGTTTTTTAGCTATTGACTAATGTTTATCTTTGTTCTGTTTCAATTGATTCAATAATGAAAACCTATTACTACCTAATACATATTCAATACCTTGGATTTAGGTTTCATGGATGGCAAAAGCAACCCAAATTAAAAACCGTGCATTTAATGGTGGATAAAACCTTACATTTTGCGTTGGGGCATGATCGATTTAAGACAATGGGGAGTAGTCGAACAGACTCTAAAGTATCTGCTAGTCATGCAGCATTTGAACTATTTTTAGAAACACCAATTGATAAAACTGAATTTTTAAAAGACTTTAACTCCAATTTGCCCAATGATATTCGTGCAATAAGAATTGAGGAAGTAGATGAGCATTTCAATATTATTCAAACTCCAAAACTAAAATCCTATCTTTATCTATTCACTTTTGGTGAAAAGCCGCACCCATTTTCAGCCGCATTAATGACTTATTTTAAAGGAGATTTAGATATTGAATTAATGATGGAAGGCGCAAAGCTTTTTGAAGGGAAGCATAATTTTGTAAAATATTGTACTAAACCTTCTCCAAATACTGATTTTAATCGAGAGGTTAATCACTGCAGTATTGTTGAAAACACAGCATACTCGGCGAGCTTCTTCCCTGAAAAATCATATGCATTAAAAATACAATCGGCTGGATTTATGCGTTATCAAGTACGTTTAATTATGGGGCAGCTAATTCGATTAGGGCGACATGAAATAAACCTTGCAACAATAGCTGAAAGCTTGAGCGGAGAAGATCGCACGGCTCTGGACCAAATTGCTCCAGGTTCAGGATTAATTCTTCAAGACATAGAATTTGACATTTAATTGAAATAAATATGAACGAAACATTTGCCAGATTAGCGGGGGTTAAACACGAAATAATCCTGTTTAGTCTTTTAGTTGTTCTTTTCGGCCCACTCTTCATCAGCACCGAAATCACTGAAATATTTCACCCCTTACTATTCGCACAAACAATTTTTGCCGGAATAATTTTATTCAATGACAATAAAATTTTGAAGAACGTATTCATTGTTTTTCTAATACTATTGCTCTTTCTTTATGCGTTATCTTTTTTTTCTGATGCAGTAGAACTAAAAGCAATTCCAAGAGGCATTTACATCATCTGTTTTATAGCCATTTCCTACGAAACATATGTGCAAATATACCGAGCAGAACAAGTGAGCCGAGCAATGATATCGGCCGTTTTTACTGGATTTATTCTGCTTTGTTTAATTGCTGGGCTCTATTTTACACTTATTGAATCAATCACACCAAATTCATTTTCTAACTTGGGCTCTCTTAGTGAACACTACAACAATCTATCTTATTTCAGTTTTATTACCACACTAACCATTGGTTATGGAGATATTGTTCCTTTAACTATGCATGCTAAAAAAGCAACAATGCTTGTTGGGTTAATTGGTAACTTTTACTCTGTGATTGTAACGGGTATAGTTATTGGTAAATATTTAAATCATAAGAATTAATGCAACCCTTTTGCAAATCAAATCCATCAGATAAATAAAGTTGATATGAAAAAATTATTTATAATCGGATTATTTTTATTTGCAGTTACGGCTTGTAATAAGGTGGATGATGCTGAGCTTAATTTGAGTTTAATCCATCAAAGTGAACTATATGGAGCAGGTGATGAAAATATATCTGAAGGGAATATGGTCATTGAGAAAGAACAGGAATGGCAAGATTTACTTGAAAAGATAGACGCAGTCAATAATGAATCAGAAGATTTTGCTGAAACTGAAATTGACTTTAAAAAATTCATGGTAATTGCATGCTTTGATAAAGTAAGACCCTCTTCAGGATATTCGGTTGAGATTACTAATACAGAAATTAAGAGTAAAGAAGTTGTTTTTACGCTAACAAAAGGAAGCCCCGAAGGACTGGCCGCAACAGTAATTACCCAACCGTATTATATTGCCAAATTTCCAAAGACAAATAAAGAAATCACCTTTACAGAATAAGTAGTTTATACTTAACTTAGCGTTAATTACAATTGTTAACGTGACTGAACTTCCACAACGTAAAATAATTCACATTGACATGGATGCTTTTTTTGCATCTGTTGAGCAATTGGACAATCCTGAATTAAGAGGAAAGCCTATAGCTGTTGGAGGAAGTGAGAAAAGAGGTGTTGTTGCTGCCGCAAGTTATGAAGCTCGGAAATTTGGAGTTCGGTCAGCCATGTCAAGCGCATTAGCAAAACGCAAATGTCCAGAATTAATTTTTGTTCCGCACCATTTCGATCGGTACAAGGAAGTTTCGAGTCAAATTCGAGAAATCTTTTTGCATTACACGGATTTGGTAGAACCTCTTTCATTAGACGAAGCATTTTTGGATGTTACTGAAAACAGACATGGTCATCTATCCGCAACTGAAATTGCAGCAGAAATACGTCAACGCATTTTTGAAGAAACCGGCCTGACTGCTTCGGCAGGAATTTCTATCAATAAATTTATGGCTAAAATTGGCAGTGATATCAACAAACCAAACGGTCAAAAAACAATTAAACCAGCAGAGGTTATTCCATTTTTAGAAACACTTTCAATCAACAAGTTTTTTGGTGTTGGAAAGGTTACGGCCAAAAAGATGAATAGCTGGGGAATTTACAACGGTTATCAATTAAAACAGCACCCCCTCTCCTTTTTAATTCAACATTTTGGAAAATCTGGCACCCACTTTTACAATATTGTTAGAGGAATCCAACACAGTGAAGTAAAACCAAATCGTATTCGAAAATCTGTTGGAACAGAGCGCACATTTAGTGAAAACAAATTTGAACTTTCAGACATACTGGCATCATTAGATAAAATTGCAACTGAAACTGAAAAACGCATGAAGTCGTCAAAATCGAAAGGAAAAACGATCACTGTCAAAATAAAATACAATGATTTCACTGTTCAGACTAGAAGCAGAACCATTTCAGAATATGTAGATGGTAAAACAAAAATATGGCCCGTTGTACTTGAACTAATTAAACAAGACGAATTACCCTTACCCGTTCGTTTATTAGGCATTTCATTATCAAATTTAGAGCATCTAAAAAAGGATATTCCAGCAAAAGATGATCCGCAATTAAGCTTCGCTTTTTAATTGGGCAATTTTAGTTTGCAAGGCTTCTTCTTTGATTCGTTTTTGCTTGATTTGCGCTTGACTAGGTGCTAATGGGCGGTGAGCACCTAACTGCAGTAACTTTACTGATAAATCAGAAATTTCTTGTGTGTTCTTCGAAAAATAGGCCTCCTGAAAACATTCGAATATATAATCCACTGCCTGTGTATTTGGATGGATCAAATCTGAATTAAAGAAACGATAGTCACGTAAATCATCCATAACTATTTCATAAGCGGGAAAGTAATGAACAAAGTCAAACTTCTTCACTAAAAAATTGCTCAATAAAAGTAATATCGATTTACTCAAATTATTTTCGTGCAGCCCATTTTTAACATGTCGCACTGGACTCACAGTGAGAATGATTTGTAAATCTGCTTTTTCAGCATGCAAATCATTAAACAATTTCACATACAAATCCTTTAACTCTTCCAAATCAAGCAGTTCTTTATTGAATTGGTTTTGCGGAATTTTATGACAATTTGATACTATGGCATTCTCTTCAATTAGGCGGTAAACCCATGCCGTTCCGAAAGTGAGGAACAAACGATCACAAGTTTCTAGCTCTTGTACAAAGTCGATCTGCACATTGCGCAAAGTATCTACCAATACTTCTTGTTCTTTGGCAAAAAAACTAGCTGAATAGTTATAATGATAATAATGTTCGTCACGTTCAACCACAAGGCTTTTATTCACCTCACCAGTAATTGCATCACGAATATTTCTTTCAATAGATGCGGGGTTAAATTGAGTTCCGAATTGAACTTGCTTAATATTAAACTGACGCACATTAAGATATGACCCAATATTACTGGCAAAACATGAACCAATACTCATCATTTTATTTTGATGCGTAATAAATCCTTTATTTTGACCAACTTTCGCAGTAGTTCTAAACTTCATCTGTTTCAATTTTATTCATCCCAAAACTATCGTAAATTGTGTTTACAAACTCTTTTGGGTCTTCCAATAATTGCAAACGACCTTTATCAATCAATAAAACAGCTTTGCAAACATTGGGTAAAACATCTAGCTGATGTGTAGAAAATAAAATCAGTTTATCTGTTGATTGCGCTATATGTTTTAAAACTTGCATCAACTGGTGCCGGTTGACCAAATCCAAAAATGCAGCAGGCTCATCTAATAGAATAATCTTAGTATCCTGAACAACTGCTCTGCCAATCATAATAAGCTGTTTTTCACCATCACTCAACACTGAAAACTCCTGATCCACAAATTTCCCTAATTGTAGCAAGCCAATAATTTGCTCTACTTGTTCGCGGTCTGCTGTAGTTTCTTTTGCAAAAGCGTTTTGATATGGTAGTCGTCCCAACATCAACACATCACGTCCAGTATGATTACCAAAAATGCTTGATTTTGAATAAACAATTGCTATTTCTTTTGCTAAATCAGACGCATGAAAAGACTTAATCGCTTTATCATTTACTTTTATTTCTCCTGTAAACTCGCGGTGCAATCCCATAATGGTTTTCAACAATGTTGATTTGCCCGTTCCATTTCTACCCACCAACGCCACAATTCCATTTTGAATATGCACGTTTTCCGCGGCAAATAAATGTCGCCCACTCACCTTTATTTCAAGTTGTTTAAAAGCTAACATTTCTCTGATTCATTTTAATAATGACCCACACTATAATAGGAGCGCCAACAATAGCTGTAACAGTGTTTAATGGTAAACTATTGCTACTCATTCTAACAATAAAATCTGCGCTAAGTGCAAGGAAACTGCCCGCAAGGAAAACTATTGGAAGAATTACTGCATGATTTTTAGATTTTACAAGTACTCTTACAAGCTGAGGAACTGCAATACCAATAAAACCAACCGGACCGCAATATACCGTAACTACCGCAGCCAAAATCCCTGTTAAAACAATGATGAGCAATCGTGTAGTCTTAATATTTATCCCGATTGAGGCCGCATAATCAACTCCTGCAACCAACGCATTGAGCGGTTTAACAAGCAGGAAACAAAACAAACTTAATATTACTATTAATAAGGCAAAAACCATTAGCTCTGTTGAGTTTAATCCTTCAAAACTTCCTAATCCCCACACAACATACTCTCGTGTATCTGTTTCATTCGCCCATAAAAAAAGCACATTAATTAATGCCGCAGTAAAATATCCAAACATTAAACCAGCCACCAATAAGGTTACTGAGTTTTTAATGAACTTAGCTATGAATATTAACAATAGCAACACTACAATTGCGCCTATTACACCCGCCATAATCACACCCAAATTACCTAAAAAAGATCCCATTGTTACTCCTCCCAAAATTACAACAGCAACTCCGAGTGATGCACCTGAAGTTATTCCTAGCACACCTGGACCTGCTAAAGGATTTCTAAAAAAAACTTGCAATATGAGTCCTGAAATAGCCAATGCTCCTCCTGCCAAAATAGCTACAACAGATCGATTCAATCTACTTTCAACAATGTATGACCAAGCTGAATTATCTGCTACACCTCCGGTTAAAATATTGAAAACATCAGTAGTTTTCATTGGTACATCTCCTAAAAGAAGGTTCATCCAAAAGAGAACAATAACTCCAATAATTAATACACCGAATAATGGTATGTCTGACCTTAAATTCATCTCTTTTTATAGCAGGACAAATGTAACATTAGTTCTGCCCTATTCCAAAAGGAAAAAATATTGCGGAGTATGTGATTCTATTTGCCCTGTAGCATAGCATAAATCTTTGAGGATAATATGTGGTTCAACAACTCCTTTTGAGAAATAATCTGCTGTGGAAGTATTACAGAAAATAACTTGATGATTTTTAACGGATAAAAACTCCTTATAAACAGGTTCTTCAGCTATTAAATCAGCTAGTCCATAATCTGCTGGCCGCCGAGCTATGATTACCCAATAATCAGCACTAACACCGTCATTCCACACTTGCTCATTCGAATGTGATATATTTTCAGTCCCTTTTTCATCTCCATAATAATACGAGATTCCCGCATCTTCAATCAGCTCAACTCCAACAGATTTTGAAGA
This sequence comes from uncultured Crocinitomix sp., assembly GCA_937139035.1. Classification (GTDB taxonomy): domain Bacteria; phylum Bacteroidota; class Bacteroidia; order Flavobacteriales_D; family Crocinitomicaceae; genus Crocinitomix. The sequence continues at coordinate 11,326 of CAKZPK010000364.1, forward strand.
AGGCATAAACCATTGATCTTGAAAAGGTAGATTCATTATAAAAGTTTTATCGGAAGGAACAGTTGCTTCTTTTTGCGCTGAATAAGCTTGCTCTACTGATTCGAAATAAGCATTAGCTTCTTTGCTTTTACCTGTTAATACACCAAATAATTTGATCCATTCCAATCTTGCTAGTTGAGATTTTTCTAAATACTCAGCAATTAATAAAGTTTGAATTCCTTTACTGGTATAATCACTACTTTGACTACTACCAAAAGGATAAATTAAAAACAAATCGGGGTTGCATTGAAAAAGGTTTTCCAATTGAATTTGATCTGTCATGCACAATTCAATAACCTCATTATTTATTAATGTCTCACTGATTTCGGGGTTATTCACATAGTCTAATCCACATAATCCAACAACTTCCTTTAACTGATCTAATTCATTCAAAAAAGCTAAATGGGTTGATGATTGACATGCTAATCGAATCGCCTCTTGATTAATTATTTTGCATGATTCATCTAAAACAGTTGTTGAATCAAGGAGAATAAAAACACTGTCAATAAAAGAGGTGTTTTCGCCAATTGAATGCGTTACCACCTTAATAAAATTAGTCTCATAGACAATATCAAACCCTTCGGCGTATTCAATTGTCACTTTTTCTTGATCTGCTTGATTTGTAGCAATGCTTATTTCAGATTCCGCATGCTGAACACAACTATTCAGAAAAATAAGTAGCCCCATTATGGCTAATAAAGATAATTTTCTCATTCTTGTTCCAATCCTTTCTCTACGGTAAAATCAAGCACGGCTTTCCATCCTTTCCATTCACCTTTATCGTGAATTGAGCTATTATGCCAAATAGAAATAAACTGCCCTCCAACCGATTTCACCTCAGCAATTAAGTCACTAATAACTTCTTTAGCTTGCTCAGGTTTTAATTTTAAATAATCTTTCATTGCACTATCCATGTATGCAAATGGATGAATCAATAAAGCTGTTGATTTATTTTGCTTTAAATCAAAATAATAAAAAGGGAAAGAAGTTCCGGCTCTAAAACCAAAATTATCTGCAAACCCCATAGAGTAGTCATTTTTTATTCCAGCATCAACCAAAGTGTTATATGATTCTGGTATTTTTAGCCGTAAAAAATGCTGCCTACTCTTTTGTATTTCGTGACCAGTTATAGTTTCTAGCCGATTGATTTCCAATTTAACTTTATCAATATCCAAATAAGAGGCATAGGATGGGTGTATCCCCAAACCTCCTTCAAGATTCAATCCTCTGATTAATGATCCATAAGAATAGTTTTCCCAATGTATATTCTTATCATATTTGCCCCAATCCCCTAATAAGG
>CAKZPK010000365.1 GCA_937139035.1 uncultured Crocinitomix sp.
GGGAAAACAGTGGTTATTAAAAGTAAGTAGCTCATTTACAAATAACAATGACCAAATAAATATTAATACTGACAAATTCAGTGAAACCTTATCTCTTGGGCATTTTAAAGCCGTGGTTTCAAGAAAGCTCAACAAGCAAATAAAAATAAAATTTGGCACAGAGTCTTTATTAAAAGCATACGAACAAAGCTATATCAGCAGTGATGAAGATTTTAATTTCAATTTTGGAGATGCCACACTTGCCACATTTGCAGAATCAAACATCTATTTTTCAAAAAAATTAGTAGCTAGAGTTGGTGGTCGATTTGAATATTCAAGTCATTTAAATAAAATGAACCTCTCCCCTCGCGTTTCAATGGCTTATCAAACAACTAAAAACAGTCAGGTTTCAATTGCTGCTGGAACATTTTACCAACAAGGAAAGAACGCTTATTTAATCTATACAGATCAGCTTAACTTTGAAAAGGCTAATCAATACATGGTCAATTATCAATGGTCTAAAAACAAGCGAACACTCCGTGGTGAACTTTATTTAAAGAACTATAAAAACCTGGTAAAATTTGATGCTGATCCGTTTTATTTACCGTCACATTACACCAATAATGGAAATGGATATGCACGCGGGTTTGATTTATTTTTTAGAGACAAAAAAACCATTCGTAATGGCGACTATTGGGTTTCTTACTCATTTTTAGATACAGAAAGAGACGAATTAAATTACACTACCTCATCTATTCCATCTTATGCAAGTAAACATAACCTGTCTTTCGTATATAAGCATTGGATTCAAAAATGGCGTTCATTAGTTGGTGGTTCATTTAACTATTCATCTCCGCGCTATTACAATGATCCTAACAAAAGTGAATTCAATAGTGAAAAAATGAAGGCTTTTCAGTCTCTCAATTTAAACTGGACTTACCTCTATCGCGAAAATGTTATTTTTTATGCCTCCGCAACAAATGTATTAGGCTACAAACAAGAGTTTGGGTATGAATTCGCTAGCACTCCAAATACAGAAGGTGTTTATGAAAAAAGAATTATTCAACCACCTGCACCACGCTTTTTTGTACTTGGTTGTTTTATAACACTCTCTAAAAGTGGCGACAAAAACCAATTAGACAAATTGAATTAATCAATCCCTGCAATTCATCCATCAAAAACTACAGTTCAGTCATCTCTTTTTGAAAAAAGCATAAAGAAGCATGACATTTGACTAACAATTAAAACATACAACTATGAAAACTTTTATCACATTATTCTTAACCATATTGACAACAATTGGTTTTAGCCAAGATCAATATCAACAAAAAATGGGCGAAGCCATGCAAAACTATGCACAAGTAAAAAGTGTACAGGATTACAGCACCGCAGCAAGTCAATTCGAATTAATTGCAAATGCGGCAAATACAGAATGGTTGCCATTATATTACCACGCACAATGTTATATAATGATGAGTTTTTCTGACCGTGAAGCTAGTGAAGTTGAAAAAGATGCCTACTTAGATGTTGCTGAAAAATCAATTGACAAAATGATTACTATTGCTCCAAATGAATCAGAAGTTTATGCCCTAAAAGCACTTTACTACACCGCCAAGTTAGTCATTGACCCAATGACAAGAGGACAAAAATATGGTATCCTTACAAACACAGCTATCCAAGAATCATTAGCAAGAGATGCTGATAATCCGCGAGCAAAGCAATTGGCGCTATCTAACAAAGTTGGAACCGCAGAGTTTTTTGGAAAAGATATTAGTGTATTTAAGGTCGAAGCCGAACAATTATTCGCCGACTGGGATAATTATGAAATAAAAGGACCATTTTACCCAACTTGGGGAAAAGATCAAGTAGAAGGACTTGTTGCAAGATGCTCAAAAGCATCAGAGAATGAAACCTCAACTGCGACTAATCCTTCCGCAACAAGCAAGCAAAGCTTAACAATTGAAATTAAAAAATTAAAATCTGAAACTGGAAACATTATGTTAGAGGTTTTGGACGAAAATGAAAAAATGGTTCAACAAACCATGGGAGCAATTAAAAATGGTACTTCTACAATTGTAATCAATGATTTAGAACCAGGAAACTATGCCGTTAAATTTTACCATGACGCCAATTCTAATAATAAAATGGATGCCAATAAATACGGAAAGCCAACTGAATCTTATGGTTTTTCAAACAATGCTAGAGGTTTTATGAGCGCTCCAAAATTTAAAAAAATGTTGTTCGAATTTTCAGATAGTATGACAATTAAACTGAAAGCTAAATAGAAAAATGATTGGCTTTAAAAAGATTTTTTTAAAAGGATTAAAATATAGTTTGATATTAGTTTTAATGATTAAAAGCTATTTTGAAGTCGGAAACATAATTTACGAGAATAGCATTAATAAACAGACAATAACTGAAATGAACCCACAAACAAAAATAGAAGTGAAAACAGTAAGTGCATCTACTTATGACTTTCATTATTATGTTTCCGGTAAAGTTAATGCACCACTTCTGATATTTGTTCACCCTGCATTTGCAGATCATAGAGTGTTCAATGCCCAAGTAGATTTTTTCTCAAAAGATTATCGTATAATAACCGTTGATTTGATCGGACATGGAATGTCGCAACCTAAAAAGTCAAATGACAAAATTGATCGATCTGCCTACTACATGAATACCATGCTGGAAAATGAAGGATACGAAAACGCAAACTTCATTGGGATATCAATAGGTAGCTTGGTTATTCAGCAATTTCAAGATTTATATCCTGAAAAAGTCGCATCAATGACCGTGATTGGAGGTTATGACATTCATGAACTCAATGATTCAATCAACCAAAAACAGAATAAAACCAAATTTGCAGTATTAATAAGAGCCATTTTTTCAATGAAAGCATTTAGAAGACACGCTGCAAGTTTGGCCACTCATAGTAAAGAAGGAGAAATGCAATTTTACTGTTCAGCAAGTCGCTATACAAGAAAATCATTTCCAGTAATGAGCGGTTTAACAACCATTCATGAATCACAGCCTAGCGCTGCATCTCAAGCTCCTTTATTATTAATGGTTGGACAACATGACCTCGATTTAGCAAAAACACTGACTAAAGAGTGGCATGAAAAAGACAAGAAAAGTTTTTTTGCAGAAGTGAGTGAAGCTGGACATTGTATAAACTTAGATCAGCCAGAACAGTTCAATCAAGTATTGTTGAATTTTTTAACTAACATTGATAAAGATAAATAAAATGAAAGAGTTCGTAGAACCATTCAAAAACATTTGGCAATTCTTACTCGCTAATTTACTAGTTGGAGTTGTTTGCTGTTTTATTTTTGTTGAAGATCCTTTTGAATTTCCTTCAAAATTTATTGTTGGTAGTTTATGGGGAATGACCATTTTCGTGACGCAATGGTTGGGCCATTCATTTATTCAAACTCAAATATCAAAAAAATACTCGTGGATTGAAAAACCAGTTCACCGCCTTTTACTCACTATAGTTTCTGTTGTAGTATATTCGGCTGTAGCCTTTATTTTAGTTCAAATGCTCATGAACTATCTTGTATTTGGTGAAGCACCTGAGTACCTGCTAAGATTTAATATTGGGGCATGGGCCGTTCCAATTCTTATTTCATTCTTTATTTCATTGTTAGCTGCTGCATATGGGTTCTTTATAAGTTTAAAAAATTCAATTATCGAAAGAGAGGTTTTAAATGGGCAAATGCTGTCCTATAAATACGAAGCGTTACGTAATCAAATCAATCCACACTTTATGTTTAATAGTTTAAATGTATTGAGTGATTTGGTTTATGAAGATCAAGCCACAGCCGTTAAGTTCATTCACCAATTTAGTGATATATATCGCTATGTGCTAGACAGCCGTGACAAAGAATTAGTGCCCTTACAAGAGGAAATTGATTTTATTGAAAAATTCATTTTTTTATTAAAAACTCGATTCGAAAACAAACTGATTGTAGATCTAGACATTAAAGCTGAATCGGATGAATTAATTGTTCCTTTGTCCTTGCAGTTATTAGTTGAAAATGCCGTTAAACACAACGAAATTTCATCTGCAAACCCTTTGAATATTAAAATTTCGCGTAACAAAGACTCTATAACAATGGTTAACCCTATCCGATTAAAAAATGTAAACCCAGATTCTAAACAAATCGGTTTAACAAACCTGAAACAACAGTATGCTTATTTCAGCGAGCGTAAGCCTGAAATTCAAACAGTAGACAACCAGTTCTTAGTTAACTTTCCCATTCTAAAACGAGATTAAATGAACATCATTATAATTGAAGATGAAACGCGCGCAGCAAATAGAATTAAGCGCATACTAAACGAAATTGATCCCACAATAACCGTGGTGGAAACAATTGAAAGTATTGTTCTTGCTATTGCTTATTTGGAACAAAACCAACCCGATTTAATTATTTCAGATATTCAGTTGGCAGATGGATTAAGTTTTGATATTTATAAAAAAGTGGCACCAACTTGCCCTATTATTTTCACAACAGCCTATGATCAATACGCTATACAAGCATTTGAAACCAACGGGATTGATTATTTATTAAAACCCATTGAAGCGGACCGCCTTGCAAAAGCTTTAGACAAAGTTCAAAATTTGAAACCTCAAATAGACCTTGAAAAGTTATTACAACTTTCAATGAATCGTCCTTCAAAAAAGCAATATAAATCCCGCTTTATGATTAAAGTAGGTGACAAAATAAAGGCCATTCCTATAGATGAAATACGTTTATTTTATAGTATGGAAAAAGGAACTTATTTAAACACGATTAATAATAGAAATTACGTTTTAGAATATCCGCTTGAGCAAATTGTTGATCTACTTAATCCTCAGGATTACTTTAAAATAAGCCGTAAATACATTGTTCACATTGACGCAGCAAAGGAAATTATAGCTCATAGCAATAGCCGACTAAAACTTAAAATTGAAGGTTTTGAAACTGAATCGATAATTGTAGCAAGAGAAAAAGTTTCAGCCTTTAAAGCTTGGCTTGATCAATAATAAAGATTTTCTATTCCTCTATTTTTTTATCTGCAGTTGCTGCTGCATTTTTTGACTTTTTCGGATATTTTAAATCCAGCATTACAATTATTGCTGTGAATCCCCAAACAGGGACCGTTGCTTTATCTGTATCTAAATAATTATTAAGAACTCCATGAGCAAAATAGGTAATCAGTCCTAATAATAACGTAAGCATAATGAGTCGCATTTCATTTTGCGGCATGCGGATATAAAGCATTATTCCAGTATAAATTATATACCCAACCAATACAATCATCAACAACATTCCTAATAAACCTTGTTCTGATAGAGGTCCTAAATATTCAGAATGGGCGTTCCCCATATTTCCTGAATTGGTAGAAATAATTGTTTTACCAGATGCCAATTGAAACGGTGCATATTCCATAGCATAAGTACCTGGTCCCCATCCAACAATTGGACGCTCTTGCCACATACGTATCGCACTCCCCCATCTATTCAACCTTTCAAGGTTTGAAGCATCAGTACTAATATTAGCAATCGATTCAATTCGTTCATCAATATTGTCCGTAGCATGTTCAGAATTATTACGCTCCAAATTATGCATAATTGCCGTCCATGAAAAAGCTATGTAAAGTATCCCAACAAAACCTATCGCTGCCAAGTACTTAAATTTAATTTTGAAACGAATCAATAAGTACACTGCTAGCGCACCTACTAAGCTTAACCATGCAGCCCGTGTATAGCTCATGAATATTGCAAAACCGATTAAAGTAATTAAGAATAATAAAGTCAACCTTAATAATGGCCCATGCTTTTTAGCAAACAACAACCCAAATAAAACGGGATAAACCAATGCTAGTATTGCTCCATACGAAGTATGATCCTTAAAAAATGGGAACATTACCCAATGTCCGCTCGCCTCATCAAATCCGTTTAGTGCATGATTAAATAATGTATACACAGCCACTAGCGCCAATGATCCTATGAAGGCCCAAATAAAACGATAAATGTTTTTTTCGTTCTGAAAGAAGATAACACCATAGAAATAAATAGGTACGATAAACCAGAGTTTAGTTAGTAAAAACTTAAACGATACTCCTGGATGCGTGCTTGTTATTGAGGTTAAAATAATCCACGCAAACTGCATGAAAAAGATAATGGTGATAGGATGACTTAAAAACCTCTTATCAAAATGATTATGACGGAATTGATTAAATATCATGATCAACAACATACCAAACAACAAGGGTTCAGTAGGCAAGAACAAGCCAACATTTGCCGAAACAAATTCCTCAATATTTATAGATAATGGCGTAAATAGAACAATGAACAGAAACAGTTTATCAAAATGATAAAACGCCGTGTACATTAATAAAAATGCAACAGGTATTGCATTAAGAATAATGTCTCCTTTAAACGTATAGTACAGGTTAGCCACCAAAAATAAGGTAACCAACGCGTAAAACCAACGCATATTTAGGAGAGCTTTCACAGAACTATGCTTTCGCTCTTAATTCTTTAAGCTTTTCAAGCCCTAACAAAACGAAAATCGCAAAGATGAAAACAGAGAAGGTTGTAAACAACACTATAATTGCTCTTTTCGGCTTCGCTTTTTTATCTGGTACTTCCGCCATACTATGACGAATCGTTTGCTGGATATTAGTATGCGCATATTGATGCGCCTGATCATTTACATCCAAAATATTTGAATAACGTAAACTAAAGAATTCTGAAAGGTTAGAGTATATATCGTAATCTGCAGCATAAGCTTGCGTTGCATCAATTTTACGTTTAATCTCTACCGCCAAGTCATTTCTTCCCGCTTTTAATGCTTCCAAATAATCAGCATACATATTTCCACGCTCATCTTTACTGACAACACCTGAATCACTTAAACTTTTTAGTTTATCAGAATAATCCCCCATCTCTTCCTTGATCAAACCTACTTCTGATTGAACTGCCCACATTGGCCCAACTGCTCTTTGTCTAATCATTCTATTCATCACCGTATCAACCAATCGAACAATATCATTTGCCATGTCTGCAGCCATTTCTGGATCAGTATCATAAACATCTATATTGATTGAGTTATAACGTGTACGATCAAACTTGAAGTTTCCTTCGTAAGCTTTTTGAAACTCAAACTTAGCATGTGCGTCATTTGTGTCCAAATCATAATGGCCATACAAATCATACTTATCAGTTAAACTATCACGAATCTCAGGAGAGATTAAAACTTGTAATAATCGCTCTGCATCTGCCTCATCTCCAAATTCCACAACACTATTGCGGCTATTCGAATTAAAGTCTACTGAGTTTGATTTTGTTGGAAAAACTACCGCACGAGACATATAATAAGGTGTCATCATTAAGCTAACGGCAATAGACGCAACAAAAGCAACGATAGTAATAATGATTAAAGCCTTACGCTTTGACCAAAGAAAGGTGATTAACTCGCTAGAGTTGAAATTCTGTTCTTGACTCATTTCTACATTTTAGATCGACAAAAATAAATAATTCTAACACTTTAATTGGAATTCAATAGTGAAGAATAAAAACATTAACGGTGTAGCTCGTTATTTAGTACTTTTGAAAAAAATTATCTCATGAAAAAAATGCTTTCCTTTGGGTTGGTCGCTTTTGTATTCTCTTGCGGTCAAAATGAAACCAACTCTGAGTCATCTACAACTGACTCTACCTCGCAAACACCTATTCCAACTGCTGTTTTTGAAAACATGGCTGATGAAGAGGCTTATGAAGAAAGAAGAGATGCTTATTTTGACAAAATTCACAGCAATAGCAATAATCCAGATTGGAGAGCAGTTAATGCTGAAAATTTCCGATTAAAAGGAGAAGAGCGCGCACTAAAGGCTCAATATAGAATTACAGAATCTTTTTTAGACGGAGACATTTTAGCGGAATGGAAAGAACGCGGAAGTAATGATGTTCCTGGTAATATCAGAATCTGTGATTATCACCCAGCAACTGATGATATTTATGTTATTTCAGACGGAGGGATATTATGGAAAGGAAACTTAGACGGAGAAACATGGACGCCTTTAAATGACAATTTACAATTGAATCGAGAAATCATTAAGGTTGTTGATTTACCTGACGGTGGTGTTAGAATTATTGCAGCTGTTGGTTATGGCCTGCGTTATTCTGATGATGAAGGCGAAACTTGGACCAATTCAGAAGGTTTGGCAGGATCTAATGGATCAGGAATTAAACTTGTTCAATTAAATGATGCAGAAAATACACTTGTATACCTATATAATAGAGTGAGTGTTATTGATGGATCAGCTAGAAATAAAATTGCTTACTCAACTGATGAAGGTGAAAATTTCATTTTTGTGGATGATTTAGCTACAACCAATCGCAACTTCGCATCTTTAGATATGGCACACAATAGTAGTGCCGCTTATGTATTTGATAATGATGATGACTTTTACAAATTTGAAGGAACCGCGCTAACGCTAATTACGACTGATTTAGATTTAGACGGTACAAACAGATGCATGATTCAGGTCAACGAAACTGGCGGAGACTTAACCGCATATGTGTTGATGGACAATTCTAACCTATACAAGTCGACTGATGACGGTGCTACATTTGATTTTGTAAACACATTACCCTCAAGTCCATGGAATGTAGGTTTTGAAGTTGCACATGACAATCCTGATGCTTTATACTACGGAGAGGTTAACCTTTATCATTCATTAGATGGGGGAGAAAGTTTCGAAACAGTATCTGAATGGTGGGAGTATTATGATGATGTTGCCAATTATATACATGCTGACATTATGAGCATTGAGCCTTTTAAAACAGAAGCTGGAGTAGAGTTTACTTTAGTTCCAAATCACGGAGGAATCTATGTTTCTTATGACAACTTAGAAAACATGTCTAACATTTCATTACAAGACTTAAATACAGGACAATTTTATGATGTATTGACAGATCCGCAAGATGCAAGCATCATTTATGGCGGCACACAGGATCAAGGTTTCCAACGAACATTGGCGGGTGACTCACCTGAAGCATCCTCTTTTGAACAAGTTATTTCTGGTGACTACGGTGAAATGCAATTTACGCATAGTGGCGAAACTATTTGGATTCAGTATCCAGGGGCTTGGTTTCAAATCTACCCTGATGCTGCTACTGATGGTTATTATTCTTATGAGTTTGATGTAGAAGGGTCAGATATGCCAAATGTAAATTGGATTGTACCAACTGGAGCTGCTCCAAATACAACAGACGATTTCATTTATGTTGGAGGAGGAAACTTAACTGGCGGAAGCGGTTCTCGTTTAATAAAACTAACCTTTACAGGAACTTCAATCACTTCGTCTCAATATGATTTCGATTTTAATTCTGCTTCTGGAGCTAGTATTTCAGCTATTGAAACTACGTCTTTTAATGAAGAATTGATTTACGTAGTTACAGAAAATGGGCGTTTCTTCTATTCAGAGGATGAAGGAGATTCATTTACAATGACGGAAGATTATATTGGTCCAAGTGGTGGATGGATTTACACAGCTGATATTTATGCCTCTCGAAATACAGAGGGCTTAGTCTTTGTTGGAGGAAGTGGATATGGTGGAGCATCTGTTTATATGTCAACTGATGGGGCTGAAAATTTTGTTGGACTTACAGGACTTCCAAACACCATGGTTCATGAAATGACAATGGATGCAGATGAAAAATACTTATTTGCTGCCACAGATGCAGGACCATATGTCTATAGTATGGAAACTGAAGAATGGTATGACATTGCTGGAGTATCTGCTCCATTGCAACAATACATTTCAGTTGAATATATTCCTTCAGAAGAAATTGTGCGCTTTGCAACATGGGGACGCGGAATTTGGGATTTTGACATGGAAGTTGAAGACATAGACGACACAGGATTGGCAGAGGTAGAAGAGTCAAACGTTCTTATTTATCCAAATCCATCCGTAAATGAACAAGTAACAGTTTCTGTAATGGAAAATGCACAAGTTCGTTTATTTGATTTAAGTGGACAATTAGTTCTTTCAGCACAACTAACTAAAGGGTCAAACATAATTGATGTTAGCAATTTGACACAGGGTACTTATATGCTCGTTAGTCAAAATGATGACGGAACAACTACTTCGAAAAAAGTAGTCATTGGAAAATAAAATTAGTCCTTTAATTGGACGCTAAAGATTGTCGCAAATTTTACGACATTCAAATTATAATCAATCATTAAATAGAGACCGATTTGTATTTTATTACAAATCGGTCTCTATTTTTTCAGTCGTTTCTTTCAAAGCTGCGCTCTTTCGGTGTTCAAACATATACCGAACGGTATAATTTAGTCCACGAATTTAGTTTACTCGTCTTTCAGAAATGTTAATTTATCTAAAATCCTGAAAATATGTAATTTATCGTAAAACAAAACGACTAATTCAATGTTATCTTTATAAACAGATTACTTACCAAAAAATATATTATGGCTAGAAAGAAATCAAAAGCGAAGGTCGAAAAGATCATCAATGAAATCAAAAATTCTACCCCAAAGTTTAAATTACAATTGGATCGTAGAACCACTATAACATTAAAAACAGAAGAGCAATTAAACAAGTGGATGCAAATGTATCCGAAAGCAGAATTAATTGTTTGAAAATTTTTATTTCATAGTTTACTTTTAAAAAAGAAGGGAGGATTGCACAAGCAATTCTCCTTTTTAATTCTAAAACAAAATATTTCGATTAGAATATCCATAAAATCCCATTAAAATTCCGTTAATTTACATTCCCTTTGTAAAAAGGAAACCACACCTCGAAAACTAAGCTATTAAATGAATCGCAAAGAACATTGGAACAATGCATACACGGATAAATCAATTGATCAATTAGGTTGGTTTCAGCAAAACCCAGAACCTTCTATGGGGCTGGTTCGTTCTCTTAATTTAAGCAGATATGCAGAAATTTTAGATGTAGGCGCTGGTGCTAGTTCATTAATTGAGCATTTATTAGAAGACGGCTTCCAAAACATAACTGTAAACGATATTAGCCCCGTGGCTTTAGACAAGCTTCGAGAGGCATTGGGTAAAGAAGAATGTAATGTTGAGTGGATGGTTGACGATATCGTTTCACCAACTATTTTAAAAGAGCTTCCATTACTTGATTTATGGCACGATCGTGCAGTATTGCACTTTTTTACAGAAGATAAAGATCAATTGGCTTACTTCAATCTTTTAAAGCAAAAAGTAAAGTCAAAAGGTTATGTAATTATTGCCGCTTTTGCTGTTGGTGGAGCAGAAAAATGTTCAGGATTACCAATTCTACAATACAATCAAGAGATGATTAGCCAACGTCTAGGATTTGATTTTGTATTGAAAGATGTAATTGATTTTACTTTTGTTAACCCTAAAGGAGACGAAAGACCTTATATTTACACTCTATATCAAAGAAAATAAAAATGGTTGAAATCGGAAAAACGAATACGCTCAAAGTAGTCAAAGAAGTTGACTTTGGATTGTATTTGGATGGTGGTGAAGAATTTGGAGAGATTTTAATTCCTACGCGATATGTCCCTGAGGACACGGAGGTTGATCACTATTTAGATGTTTTTATATATCTAGATTCTGAAGATCGTATAATCGCTACAACAGAGGTACCTTTTGCTGAAGTAGATGATTTTGCTTACTTAAAATGCGTTGGAACGACTGGTTTTGGAGCGTTCTTGGACTGGGGATTATCGAAAGATTTATTGGTCCCATTTCGCGAACAAGCACATGACATGGTTGAAGGACTGTCTTATTTTGTTCGTGTATACTTGGATGAGGAAACGGAACGCATTGTTGCCAGTTCAAAAACCAATCAATTCTTAGACAATAGCCCTCATGATTTTGCAGAAGGTGACGAAGTTAATTTAATCATTGGTACACGTACTGATTTAGGTGTGCGTGCAGTTGTGAATGATAAATACTCAGGCTTACTCTATCATAACGAAATTTTTGAAAACATTAAGCCGGGGATGAAAACAATCGGTTATGTCAATAAAATTCGAGAAGATGAAAAGCTTGACATAACATTACAAAAAGCAGGTTACGAAAAAGTAGAAGGTGTTGCAGGAGAAATTCTGGATCGTTTACACCGTGCTGGAGGTTATTTAGAAATTAATGATAAATCTTCTCCTGAATCAGTTAAGCACGTATTTGGCATCAGTAAAAAGGTGTTTAAAAAAGCTATTGGAGCATTGTATCGCGACCGCCTTATTACAATTGAAGCTGAAGGAATCCGTCTCGTACGCTCGTAAGACTTCGCTTCAATATTCAATAGACTATGATTGACGTTAAGTGCATTTTTTTTCTGCATTTAACGGTATCAATATTGCCCCCAAAAAAACAACGTAAATGACAAAAATTGAAGATCGCACCATTTTACAGACTCGAGCTGAAGGAGGAACTGGAACTGCTTTAGCCAAAGAATGTCTAGCACGAGGAGCAACGAAGATTTATGCTACCGGAATA
>CAKZPK010000366.1 GCA_937139035.1 uncultured Crocinitomix sp.
ATTATTGTTTTTAAATCTGACATATATTTAAACTAATTCTCCTTTAAATGCTTTTTGTAAAAGGCTGTTGAAGAGGTCTTCTGATTTATTTAAAACCGATTCTAATTTTGTTTTGTGTGATTTAATAGATATTAAATGCGATAAAAATTTTTTTTGCATTTCTATAGGTGGAGAAATAATTGGGAAATTCTCTAAATGATCTTTATTGAGCTGTCTTTTATCAATTCCTCCAACACATACCCCTCTAATATATTCCCGGTATTCATTTGTTGTCAAAATATGTAAAACAAACTCATTTATCACATCTTCTTTTAACCGGATTAAATAAACGTGGCCATTAACATTGGCTTTATCATCTTGCCCCAAATACATAGCAGCTCTACCAAGACTACTATTTTCTGTATTTATCCTTCCCGTTTTTGTCATTAAAATATCTCTATTTTTGAGACTACTTTTCATCATTTTACTATGAGTGACTTCATCTATAAAGGCTACATCCTTGTATACTATTCGATTTTTCCATACATTCTGACTTCTAAAAAAAGTTATACCCTCATCAACATAAACCTTACTTCCACCTTTAGGTGTATTTCCACTGTGTATTTTTGTAGAAATACTTTGTAATTTTCGAACCTCCCACCCCTTAGGATTAGCCACCGGATCCCCAAACATATCCAAAAACAAACTTTTCGTTAATTCATCATATTTAGCAATGAGTGCTTTTGTTTTTTGGCGATAAGCATCTGCTGCATCTAAAATGGCGGCTATCTTTTTTTGTTGATCTAGTGGAGGGAGGGGTAAATCTATTTCTCCTATTTTCTTTTTCGTTATTCTTAACCTAGTTGTTCCTGTAACCTGACTCTCTATTTGTCTTCTAATTAATGGAGAATTCAGTCCGTGCATTACATACTTTGAATGATGTTCTTTGGACAATCTAAGAATTGCAATATCTACAACTGTAACATAACTTTCACTTTTCTCCAAAGGAAAAAGGCAAGCTCTTCCAATTGGATCTGGCATCCTAGCGATTAAAACATCTCCTTTTTTTAAATATGTACAATTCAGTTTATCAGCGGTTTCTCTATTCATAAATCTATTAGATTTATCAACAAAATTACCATCTCCAATATCTGCAAGTTGAATCAACCTTATTTGGCCATTAGCATCCTGATCTTTTGATTCTATCCAGTCTCCATCACTAAACAAACCTTCTTCCGCAAGTTTTTTTATCTTCATCCCAACATCCCCTTTAAAACCTTTAATACCTCATTTCGCTCTGCATCTAACACCTCAATATCCCGAATAATATCAGCAAGAGGCGCATATTCAATCTCCTCGTATATAATTTCTTTGTAGCGGTTAATGGATAAGTCCCAATCATTTTCTTTTATTTCATCAAATGGCACTAGGAAACTTTTGTCTGTGCGTTTGCGGGCTTCTTCTCGCACTTCGAGAGCCTTAGTGCTCCCACCTATGTTTTTTGAAGTGTCGTTACTCAAAGATTGGAAACGTGTTAAAATATCAGGTATATCATTCTCTTTAACCTCCGCACGTTTATCATCCAAACTAAAACCATCTGCCTGCATATCATAAAACCAGACCTTATCTGTTCCGCCAGCACCTGTTTTGGTAAAAATAAGTACAGCAGTGCTTACCCCTGCATAGGGTTTAAAAACCCCACTTGGCATAGAAATAACCGCATCCAATTTATTCCCTTCCACAATTTCTTGCCGAATGGCTTTATGTGCTTTTGAACTTCCAAACAAAACCCCGTCAGGAATAATAACCGCAGCACGTCCGCCTTTTTCCAACATCCGTAACATTAGCCCCAAAAACAACAACTCTGTTTTTTTGGTTTTTACGGTACTTAGCAAAGATGCCTCTACCGAATCATAATCTAAACTTCCCTTAAAGGGAGGATTCGCTAAAATGAGTGTAAATTTATCTTTAATTTCATTTTTTTCAGAAAGCGCATCTACCCCAACCAATTGTGGCCGTTCAATACCGTGCAATTGCAAATTCATGGCACCAATGCGCAACATTGTTGGATCAAATTCAATTCCGGTAAACATCTCCTTATTAAAATGCGCACGAAAAGCCTTGTCTTTAAACCAGTCTGCCTTTTCATGCCGCATATATTCGCTTGCAACTACTAAAAAACCAGCCGTACCCGAAGAAGGATCACAAATTTTATCGGTCTTTTTAGGTTGCATCATGTCCACCATCATTTTAATGATGTGCCGTGGTGTTCTAAACTGTCCATTTCTACCAGCAGATGCAATTTTAGATAATAAATATTCATATAAATCACCTTTTGTATCACGATCCTCCATCTGGATTTTGTCAATCATTTGAACCACTAAATCCAATAATCGCGCAGTAGGAATCATAAAGGTAGCTCCCTTCATTTGCTCAGCAAATACACCTGCCTTTGCTCCCACAGTTTTCATGTGCTCAAACACATTCAATTTTCCCTCACGAGAGGTATTGAATAAATCAAAAATAACTTCAGGGTCTTTTACCTTAAAATTTTTCCACCTAATATCCTCTTGCTCATTGGTGAAAATGGGATTTTCAATTGGGTCGTCTAATAAATTAGCTTGTTTTTCTAAATTAGTATGTCGATCATCCAATCGTTTTATGAATAATAAATAGGTGAATTGTTCAATGACTGTCAAAGGGTTAGACACTCCTCCAGTCCAAAACGATTCCCAAATTTTATCTACTTGTGATTTAAGTTCTCCTGTTATCATTAAATAAAATGCTGAATTGAAATTGGTAAAAGTTTTAAATATAATGAAAATGCTAGCAGAAAGCCCTATAAAACTAACATAAGCACTTGTTTTTAGTCTATTTTTTTGTAGTTTAAACAAACCCAAAACACCCTTTATGAAAAAAGAGAATAACCTTGCAGAAGAAATTAGCCAATTAAAAAACGCAGAAACAAAACAGGTTGCCGGTTTCGTAAAAAAATGGTTTGTAAGCGTACAGTATAAAAACTATAACTACAATAAAGACACCCTTGTAGAATTCTGGAAATCTTCCGTATTAATAGACCATTTCGACTATTTTTTAGAAGCCCATTATTTCGATAATATCCTACTGGCCTATTTTGATCATCCAAACAATGTTAATCCTGATTTTTTAAACCAATTAATAGAAAATGATTGTCTTGACCGATTCATTAAAATTTTAAAAATATCAAAAGGTTTTTTGATGGATAGCCATTGGGAAAGTTTAAAGCCTATAGGAAAGCGATTAAGTTTAAGAAAAACCTTTTATGAGCTTCAATATATTCGAAACCTGACTCAAGCGTGGAAAAAAGAGGCTGTTTCAATGCATGAGCGCGTGTTAAATACGAGCTATGAAGATTTGTTAATTCAGAGTTTATCCTACTACGAATTTTTCAAAAGATATTCTACTAAAACAATGGAAAACCGATCTCAACAAATAGCCTATGAGAGCCATTATATTTCAGTTTTAAATGATTTATTGACTTTAAAGAAAGACGCTGACCAAAAGCCTAGTTCAAATAATAAACTGAAAGATTTTCAGGATAAGGTGCAAGCTGAACTTCCCCCAATTAGACCCTTGAAAACATTATTTGACGAGACCTACAAACCAAATGAAAAAATAAGCCCTGTTAAAAAAGAAGTGCGCAAATTATTGGACTTTTTTATAAAGAAAGAGATACTAACCTACCAAGTTGAGAACTACTTATGCGGGTTAAGTAAATTTGAGGATATTGACATGGAAGACTTAATAGCTGAAGTGAGCTTAACGAAAGCTTTTTATGATTACCGACAAACGCTTGAAAAGGGCTATTATGAAGAAAACTATTTTCTTAACCAGATCAATCAAAATCCAGAAATTGCTCATCAAATTAAAAATGAATCAGACAGTTGGGATCAGGTTTTTGCATTAAGTCAAGAGAAAGCAATTGCTTATTTTGATTTTTTGAGCTTGCCTCAAACCTTAAAAATTAAATGGCTTGAGCAGCCAATAGACATTAGAAAAACATTCCGTTTGTTATTTACATTTTCAAAACTTTTTTCGCCACAAGGTCGAATAGGATCACCAACTGAAGATGGAATGAATGTATTTAAAAAGAGCATTCAAGATAGGTTTAAAGCTATTTTTTACACCGAATATATGGTAGCCTATGATTATGAAGATTTCATTCAGAAAACAGCACACTATTTTGATTGGACAAGTGAAGAAGCCCGCAATACAATTAATTTTTTATTGCTTGATTTGGAGGATAGCAGAAAATATGCTGTTGATATACTCTCTCGCCCAATTATAAAAATGGGTAATAAAATCATTTGGTTATCTAGCTTTTTACGCGACCGAAGGTGGGAAATCTTGCTTCAAAAACGAATTGCTACTAGTAAAGTAGAAAAGTACGAAATTAAATTACAAACTGCTGAAACAGAAAAAAGTATAGCAGCACTTTTTAAACATGCAGGTTTTGAAGCAGTAGCTAGCCGGAACTATAAAGACAACAAAGGTGAATTTGACACTTTAGCATTTAAAGACAATACCCTATTTATAATTGAATTAAAGTCCACCTATCCAGAAGAAAACATCATAAAAACTCACACCTATGAATCCATAAAATTTGATGGACTTGCGGCCTATCAACTAGAACGTGGAGAACAATATGTTAGAGACAATTTTTCTGAAATATTAGCCATTCCAGAATTAGAAATTAATTGTTCATTGGGCGATCTTGAAATTAAAACACTCATTGTTTCTAACATTTTTCAAGGTGACAATACCACCTACCGAAACAAGCATTTAAAAATTAGTCTTTTAGAACTCTCTATTATTCTAAAAAACGACCTCAGTAACCTCTTTATAGATTGGGAAACGGATGCGACAAAGGGCAATCGCACTAGTATGTTATTAAACGAATCTATTGGATTTTTTGATAAAGCATTAGTTAAACAAAAATCAATATTCAAGAAAAATGCAGTGATGGATTTTAATATTCAATCCCATGCAGGAGAACTTTCGGCTGCTGATTTTATTACATGCATTGAGAAAAAAAGAGTTTGGGAATCGCAACGAAAACCATTTTTGGGTGACTTAATTAAATCAAACCTACAACAATGGGACGGCAGTAACATTATATAGAACATTTCTAAACATCAAAGCCCACACACCCACTTTAATCTAACAAAAACAGCCATCCATCCAAAAAACAAATCAAACTTCCCATTATTGGAATATTTAAATGTATATTGAATAACCCAACCACTTTAACCTAATTTATGGCGCAGTTTACAATAGCAATTGTTGAGGATGACAAATGGTATGCTGAATTATTGAAGCATCATTTAATTCTTAATCCTGATCATACTGTTAGTTGCTATGATGATGGTTTAACATTTTTAAATAAGGCAAAAAAAGAACCTGATATGGTTTGCATTGATTATTCAATGCCAGGTTTGAATGGCGAAGAATTACTCAAAAGAATTAAAGTCAAATTTCCAAAAACAGAGGTTGTTGTAATATCTGGACAAGAGGATGTTGCAACCGCAGTAAAACTGTTACGCTTAGGAGCCTATGATTACTTAATAAAAGATGACGAAACGAAAGAGCGCTTGTGGAATACTGTTTTACGCATTAGGGAGAAACAAGCACTGAAAGAAGAAGTAATAGAATTAAAGAAAGAGGTTCAGTCTAAATACAAGGTTAACAATGCCTTTATTGGTAAAAGCCCACAAATGAACACCGTTTTTAAATTGATTGAAAAAGCGAGTAATGTGGACATAACAGTATCCATTTCGGGTGAAACTGGCACAGGAAAAGAGGTTGTCGCAAAATCTATTCATTATAACTCCCCTAAAAAAGCAAAACCTTTTGTAGCTGTTAACCTTGCAGCTATCCCAAATGAATTAGCAGAAAGTGAATTGTTTGGACACGAAAAAGGCGCATTTACAGGTGCTAATTCTAGACGAATTGGGAAATTTGAAGAGGCACAAGATGGAACTCTTTTTTTAGATGAAATTGGAGAGATGGAAATGAATATGCAAGCCAAATTATTACGTGCCTTGCAAGAAAAAGAAATTGTTCGAGTTGGGGGCAGCGCAAAGGTTAAATTAAACATTCGTGTTATTGTTGCCACCCATAGAAATTTATTAGAAGAGGTTCAAAACGGAAACTTTCGTCAAGATTTATACTATCGTCTTTTAGGTTTGCCTATTGAATTGCCTCCGTTAAGACAAAGAGGTGATGATATATTGCTATTGGCAGATCATTTTTTAGCAGAATTTTGCAATAGTAATGGAAAACAAAAACAAATTTTAACTTCAGAAGCTCAGCAAAAATTAATGAGCTACCCCTTCCCTGGTAATGTTAGAGAACTAAAAGCACTTATTGAACTCACTGCTGTTTTAGCGGATAAAGATGAAATTAAAGCTGATGACATTTCTTATCGCGTTTCTGGTGGTTCACTTGCAGATTTGATGAAGTCAGATTTATCATTAAAAGAATATAATGCCAAAATTGTACAGCATTATTTAGATAAATATGACAAAAACGTAGTTAAAGCCGCGAAAGCATTAAAAGTAGGTAAATCAACTATTTATAGAATGATTCAGGCAGGCGAAGTCAATGCATAACAATTATTAATTAAGCAACTAATTATTAAATAAAATGAAAGGAATTGTATTCACCGAGTTTTTAGAATTGGTAGAAACAAAGTTTGGAATTAAAACTGTACAGGACATAATTGATGCATGTGATTTAAAAACAAACGGTGTCTATACATCCGTTGGTACATATGATCATAAAGAGATGTTTCAAATGGTTGGAAAGCTCTCTGAGATTCAGAACATTCCCGTAGCTGACTTGTTACAAACTTATGGAACCTTTTTTTTTAGTGTATTAAGTACCTCTTATCCTAAATTCATGACTAAAAACAACCTCTTTTCATTTTTAGAATCAATAGACGGATACATACACCCAGAAGTTTTAAAACTTTATCCTGAGGCCGAGTTACCCCGGTTTTCTTCAGAAAAAATAAATGATTCAGAAATGCAACTTGTTTATGAATCTAGCAGAAAAATGAGCGACTTTGCGATTGGACTTATAAAAGGGGCTGCAACCTATTATAATACAGCTGCAGATGTTGAAGTTGTAAAAAGCGAAGCAGACGGAACTAAGGTAATCATCCAAATTTCTTGTATTGACGCCTGAAGAAGAATTAAAATATTATCAAAAAGCCTATGCTCGTGAAAAAGCAGCGCGCAAAGAGGCGGAGCGAATCTTGGAAGTAAAAGCCGAGGAGTTATACAACGTCAATAAAAAGCTTTTGTTTGTCAATGCGAATTTGGAACAAAACCTCATTAAAAGAACGGAACAAATAAAAATTGCCGAGCAACAATACAGACAATTGGTTGAAACCGCAAACGACGTTATTTTTCGTGTTGACCTTTATGGAAACTTTACCTATGTTAACCACACAGGGATTAGCCTGTCAGGTTATACGCTTGAAGAAATAATAGGAAAAAATTTCACTCTTTTTGTTGATAGTCGTTTTCATAAACCAATGATTCAAGCCTACCAAGATCAGCTTGAAAATGAAACACAATCCACCTATTTTGAATACAAACTCATTAATTCTGATCAAGAAGAAATATGGCTAGGACAAAATGTACAATTAGTTTATAAAGATGGTTACGCACAAGAGTTTATTGCTGTTGCAAGGAACATAACTGAACGTGTAATTAGTGATGATGCCTTAAAGAAGAGCAATGAAAAATATAAAAATCTATTTGAAGGAAACTTTGACGGGGTTGTACAATTAAATGGTGAAGGAAGCTTTGTAGAATGGAATTCAAAGTTTGAATCCTTACTGGGTTACTCTACCAACGAATTAAATGCAATGCATATTAGTGATGTGCTGCACCATAAAGACATTGATAGTTTTAAAAACTACAGCCAAAGGTTACTTAGTGATGGGTTTTACAACAATTATATTGGAAAATTCATTGCTAAATCTGGTAAAATAATAGATATTGAAATCAACTCTACGGCGACCTATGAAAATGGTAAATTGAGTGGTTCAATTGATAATGTAAGAGACATAACTGAAAGAATGTCTCTAGAAAAAGCAATTATAAGAAGTGAAGAAAAATACCGTGGAATCATAGAAAACTTAGAGTTTGGTTTATTAGAAGTAAATACAGACGGGCTTATAGCAAAGGTTTACCCCTCTTTTTGCAAGCTGACAGGTTATGAACCACAAGAGCTAATTGGATCCGACCCTTATGATTTATTACACCCAGACTACCATGGAGAAATGGATAGTAGAACAAAACAAAGAGAAGAGGGAAAATCGAGTGTTTATGAGGTGAAAATTAAACAAAAATCGGGCATTTTTAAATGGGTAATAATTAGTGGGGCTCCATTTTATGATGAGCATGGAAATTATAGTGGATCAGTTGGTGTACATTTAGATATTTCCACTCAAAAACAAATGGAAAATGACCTCAAAGAGGCCAATCAGATTGCCCAAGCTTCATCCAAAGCCAAAGAACTTTTTTTAGCCAATATGAGTCATGAGATTCGTACACCACTAAACGCTGTTATAGGTTTGAGTAATTTGCTACAAAACACTACGCTAAACACAGAACAAGCCGAATATGCTACCAACATTTACAATTCTGCACAAAGCTTAATTCTTTTAGTGAACGATATTTTAGATATTTCTAAAATAGAAAGTGGCAAACTAGAAGTAACAAATGCACCATTTAATCTTCAACATACCGTTGGCACTATCCTATCTTCATCTAGCTATTTAGCAGAGCAAAAACAGTTGGAATTAATATTAAAGATTGATGATAAACTGAACGACAATTATGTTGGTGACGAATTAAAGATTTGCCAAATACTGATCAATTTATTAAACAATGCTGTCAAGTTTACTTCCACAGGAACAGTGACCTTATGCATTAACGAAGTTACTGAAATTGGCGATATGCATGAAATAGAGTTTGCTGTGGAAGACACAGGAAAAGGCATTGCACAAAACGCTTTAAAAACAGTTTTTGAAGATTTTAGCCAAGAAGACAGTAATGTTTCAAAAGAATACGGAGGAACTGGATTAGGTTTGAGTATTAGTAAGAAGTTGGTTAATGCAATGGGCGGCGAATTGGAGGTTACATCTGAAATTGAAAAAGGTACAAGGTTTTATTTTACATTGGTGCTCAAATGTTCTGAAGTTGAGGCTGAAATGAGATGGCCTGAAAAAGCCAATCATATTAACTGGAGTGAGGTTAACATATTAGTCGTTGAGGATAATCTAATCAACCAATTTGTAATAGAATCAACCGTAAAATCATGGGGAGGAACTGTAGATATAGCAAATAACGGTGAAGAAGCATTAGAAGTGCTTATTGAAAACAAATACAACATTGTATTAATGGATATTCAAATGCCAATTATGGATGGTATTACTGCTACTAAATTCATTAGGCAAGAAATGAAGTCTAACATCCCCATTATTGCCTTTACAGCCAATGCGCTAAAAAAGGAAATGGAAAGGTGTTTGGCGGTTGGAATGAACGATTATATTACTAAGCCTTTTCAAGAAGAAGAGCTTAAATACAAAATTTTGAATTTGATTTTGGCAGAAAATGATGAAAAAGCATTCTTACCAAAACAAGAAGAATCGATTGAACATAAAACGGAACCACTATTTACAACAGAGCGCCTAATCGTATTATCAAGAGGTGATAATGATTTCGTAACCCGAATGGTTCAAATATTTCATGAAGAAGGAAGCGCACAATTGGAACAATTCACCACATCTAAAGACCCTGAGGAAATAGCGCGATTAGCACATAAAATTAAACCTTCCATAGGTTATATTTCTAATCAAGAGCTTAAAGATTTGGTTCATAAAATTGAACAGAAAGATTTCATTGACGATCCTAGCTTATTGGAAACCTTTCAAATACAGCTTGCAGCACTCCTTCAAGCAGCTAAATCGTTTCAAAAAGATGAATAGTTGAACTTCCAATTTTAGGATTATCTTCCCATAATGGGAATCCCCCAACAACGACACAATACGTAAAACACTGAATAACAATACAAACGAGTTATTGGCACAATGTAGGCATACTGTATTTCAAACACACAGATATGCAGAACTTACAAATATTAACGAATAACAAATTTGGCGCAGATTTCTGGCAACAACGTGCAGGAATGATTGATGGGATAGAGTTTAACCCACTAGATTTTACAGTTTTTAAAAATCTTATCGTAGCCCAAAATGAATTCATTTTAGTTGATTTTTATTATAGCAAACTAACTCTTCAGCAAGAAAATGAATTAATCAAAAAGCTAGAAGAATATGTCTTGAATGATTTTGGCTTTTTAAAGCTTTTTATTTTGACTCCTTCCTTTGCAGGTGCAAAGCTTGAAGACAAACGGCATTCTAATCGGACAGTTATCATTCACAATTACACGTGTCATTTTCTCAGAAAATTATCTAGTGCAAGTAAATCATTCATATAAATCCATCATTAAACAATTAATAAAATGTCAATTAATAAAATCTTCATTGTAGATGACGATCGATTCTACACTCATATTCTAGAATCAAAACTAAACAACATTGGTAATTTCTCCATTGAGAAATATTACACCGGTTTTGAATGCCTTGATCAAGCCCATACCCAACCTGACATTATTTTCCTAGATCATCATCTTGGAGATACAACAGGTTTTGAAATTTTAAAAGAGATTAAATCTACCTATCCTAATGTACATGTTGTCATGCTGTCTGGTCAAAAAGAAATGAAAATAGCTGTTTCATCCTTACGGTCTGGCGCAACAGATTATCTGCTAAAAGATATTGATGACAATGAAAAAAAGCTCAATGAAATCATACAAGATTGCGCGCAAATTTCAAAAGTACGCGCAAAAGTTCAAGGCAAAATGAAAAGAAAACTATTCTCTTTCTTTTTTTAAGCAATTAACCCATAGCACAAATTTTATGCACTACACTACCCTATGTTTGCTATTATTGATCACCTCTTGTAAGAGTATCAATATTTTTCAACCAAACAATAAAAACGATAAGGACAGTACTTCTTTTGAAATGCTTAGCCAAAATTATGAGCATATTTTAGTACCAGATGACAAGCTTTCATTGAGTATTTGGAACCATGATGATTTAAGTATTGGATCTGTTTACAGTATTTACAACACCAACGAGTCATTTGGAAAATGGATTTTATTAGAGGCTGATTCTACTGCAGCAATTCCTTATACCGGTCCTCTAAAAATTGCAGGATTAACACTTAATGAAGCAGAAATCTTAATTGCTAAAAAACTAGCCGAGTATGTTAAAAACCCAATCGTTGAACTGCGCGTTTTAAATCGAGAAGTAACCATTTTAGGTGAAATAAATGCGCCGGGGAACTATTTACTGGAAAAAGAACTAAATACACTTGTAGCTTATATTGGTAAAGCACAAGGACTAAATTTTTACGCAGACGCAAAAAAAATTCAAATCATTCGAAATGAAGTTTCCTATGAGGTTGATTTAACATCCTTAGCCGACTTCCACAATAAAAATATCTACTTACAGTCACGCGACATTATTTATGTTCCGTCAAAAAAAGGTAAGAAGCTGGATATGAAAGCTCCAGTCCTTATTCCATTTGCATCCTTATTAACTTCTATTGGAGTTCTAATCTCTGTCCTTTCTAAATAAGCTGTTATGAAGGAAATGCAAAGAATAAAACGAATTATAATACCGCTTTTAAAAGGCTTGCCCATAATTGCAGTTACATTAATCATCAGCCTTTTTATTGCACAAAAAGCAATACAGTACAGTGTTCCCATGTTTCAAAGTATGGCAAAAATTAAATTGGATGACAGGAAATATGGCATGTCTGGTAATAATTTATACGAAGATTTTGATGTTTTTTCATCTGAAAACAAAATTGAAACAGAAGCTGAAATTCTAAAGTCTCCACTGCTCATTGGCAAAACTATTGATGCTATGCAATTGGATGTAATGGTTACACGGCTCGGAATGATTAAAGAAACGGTTTTATTTCATGATAATCCATTCCTGTTTGAATATGATTCAGAAAACTCGGATTTGTACAATGAAAAGTTTTTATTAATCGTCAATGGAAATCGTTTTATCATTCAAGATCAAGAAGAGCAGCAAATTGCGGCTTCTAATTTTGGAGAAGCATTCAGTTTACTTAGTGAAACGATTACAATACACAGAAACTTATTACTACTCAATGAGAAAGACATTGATATTAATGGTCGTTATCAATTCGAAATTAAATCTCGAGATGCTTGGATCAATTATTTAAACGGGCTATTGGATGTTAAGGCAATTGACAAAGAAATTCCCGTTTTAAGAGTAGTTGTAAAATCAGAAAATGCACAATTCTCTGCTGATTTTGCCAATAAACTTTGTGAGGTTTATGTAGAGGATTATATCTATACCAAATCAATTGCTGCCACAAAAACACTTTCATTTATTGATGAACGAATGATTGATTTAAGATCTGTTTTAGCCAGTTCAGAAAACAGTTTAGAGCAATACAAAATTGACAATAAAGTAGTTAACACATTACAAGAAACAGAAACCGGACTTAGAGAAATGTCTAAACTCCAATTGCAGTTGATTAATCTTGAAATGGAAGAGGAATCAATTATAGAACTGGATACTTATATGGCAGATGGAGATTACTATGAAGAAACTGCCATCAATTTTGGATTTGGAGATTTGGTATTAACAGAGTTAGTAAAAAAATTAAAGCTTTATACAGATCAGAAAAGAGATTTATTAATGAAATACACCCTCAATGATGCCCGCGTGATTAATGTTCAGGAAAAGATTAATGACATAGAAGCCTACATCAAAGAGGCAATACATCAAAACAAAATAAATATTCAAACAAAACGCTCAGAAATTGAATCGAGCTTGAGTGCCATGAGCTCGCAATTTGACAATATTCCTACTCGCGAGAAAGAGATGCGTGTTTTAGAGCGAGAATTTCAAATTAACGAATCTGTTTATACATTTTTGGCGCAAAAAAAATTAGAGGCCCAAATAGCTTCCTCGGCTTTAATGTCATTTCACAGAGTTATACAACCTGCTACAGCCTCTGTTGATCCAGTATCGCCAAACAAAGTCTTAATTACGTTTGTATGCGGCTTTATGGGACTCTTAGCAGGAATTGTCATTGTATTTGGTGGGAAACTTGTTCGTGGCAAAATTTTAAACAAATCAGACATTGAAAAACTAACCGCTACCCCAGTAATTGGAGTATTGACTAAAGCCAAAAAAGGTCAAATAAAAACGAATGAATTTGTCACTTTGGCTACCGCTTTAAGTTTACAACATTCTGAAAATAAACAAACTATTGTAGTCACCTCCTCTACAAGAGCAGAAGGCAAAACATTTATAGCAAAAAACCTAGCAGAAACATATTCTCAAATGGGGTTTACTGTTGCATTGCTCGATATTAATTTTTTTAACCCAAGTTTTAACAATGGGTATGATTATTTGCTAGAAGATTTGGTAAAAAACAATAACGGTCAATTATCCACTATTACTACTGTGTTAAATGAAGTTATCACAATTGGTATTTCAAATAAAACTGAAAATGCAACCTTGATTTTGGCGCACAAACAAATGGCTGAAACCATGGCTACCATCAAATCCTTGTTTGACTATGTAATTTTAGACACTCCTGGTGCTGTTATTTCAATTGACGCACTTTGTATGCTGCAATATGCGGATTTATGTCTTTATACTATTCGCACCAATGTTTCCAAGGCGCAATATATTCCTAATGTAGATGTAATTCAAGAAGAATTTGGATTTGATAATATGCAGATAATTCTGAACGGGGCGCATAAGTCAACTAACTACTCAGGTAATTTTAATGGTTCACAGCTCCACTATTCCACGGCGCCAAAAGGTATTGTGCAAAAATTGAAATATTACATCTCAACTTATTCAAAATGATTGCAAAAATTCGCCAAGAAAAAAGTAAAATATTAGCCCTTACCGATCAAATGATGGTAAGTGGAACCAATTTTTCGATTGGAATCCTCATCACCCGTTTTTTGGGAGTTGAAAATTATGGCCGTTTTGCACTTTACTGGATGGTTTTTCTTTTTTTACAAGGCCTATGCACTGCTTATATTGGTTTACCTGCACAGGTTCTTTCCAACCAATCAAACGATAAAGCAGCCTATTTAGAAGAGAACAATCGCCTTGGAAAACTTGTACTGCTTAGTTCTTTATTATTGCTTTATCCTGCATTTTTAATTTACAATAACATTACAAATGCCTCATTTGGCTATGGTTATTGGTTATTCCCACTCGTTATAGTGCTTTTTTTAAAGCAAGAAATGAACCGAAAATACTTCTATGCCCAATTAGCCACGCATAAAGTGGTAATCATTGATTTTTTTGCCTACTTCCTACAAACTCCTGCACTCGTTTTATTAATAATTTTCAATGAATTTAATCTAAACTCATTGCTGTTAACACTTGCCTGCACAGGTTTAATAAGTCAGGTTGTTTTCATTTTTATAAAGACGCCTACAAGGACAAGTTTTCAATTGAAAAACTTACCCATTACTGCCAATTGGATTTATGCTAAGCATTTAATTCTAACAACGGTTTTGCAGTGGTTTTCTGGCAATTTCATTTTAATAAGTGCTGGCGGAATTATTGGACTTGCGGCGGTGGGTATTATTCGCGTTTTGCAAAATATAATGGGTGTACTTCATGTCCTTTTCTTAACGCTAGAAAATGTGGTCCCGGTAAAGGCTTCAATTTTACTCAATAACCACAGTAAAAAACACATGTTAACTTATTTTAAAAAAGTAGCCCTAGTAACAGGAATTGTATACGGTTTATTGCTATTGCTTCTAAAACTCTTTGGAACGCAATTATTGGAATTATTATATGGCGCAGAATATGCTCAACACACCAATTTATTAGATCTTTTTATTGGACTATACATTCTTATTTTTTTAGGAACCTTAGCACAGTTAATGCTAAAAACGTTAAAACTAAACTACAGCATTTTCATAGCTTATTTACTCACCGTTTTATTTGCCTTTTTATTCGCTACCCCTTTACTTGAAACCTTTGCTATTAAAGGTGTAATTATTGGTTTTGCAATTCTTCAACTAATCACACTATCCGTTTATTTTTTCACTTTAAAACGCGCCTTATTATGAATAAAAGAATCATACATATTGCATTAGGAAAAGCCAACCCTGAACGCCCTAATGGAGTCAACAAAGTTGTCAACAGCCTTGTAAGTCACCAAGTGTGCAATGGGTTTAATGCTGAGTTTTGGGGGATTTCATTCAGTAATAAACATAATTACCCAACCAGAAATTATCGGACCAATCTTTTTATGGATCAGCGTTTAAAGTTTCGTTTAGACAAAGCCTTGGAAGAAGCCATAAATAAACTCAATCCGCAAAAAACAATTTTCCATATTCATGGTGCATTTATTCCGCAGTTTTATACACTTTCCAAATTACTAAAAAAAAGAAATATCCCCTACTTTTTCACTCCGCACGGCGGTTATAATATTAAGGCGCTAAAAAGATCTAAGTGGACAAAACTAATTTACACCACCTTGTTTGAACGCCCACTTGTCAACAAAGCACAAGGAGTACAATTATTGGGTGCATCTGAATTTGTTGGGGCAAAAAAACACTTTATTAATTCATTTAGTTTAATACCAAATGGCCAAGAATTGAGTAAAGAAATTCCAACAATAAAAAAAGCAAAAAAATCACTTTTACTAGGCTTTATTGGACGAATAGATATTGAAACTAAAGGGCTGGACATATTGTTAAATGGAATTAGAAAAGCCGCCCAACACAATGATATTAAATTAGAGATTGTAGGATCTGGAGGTGAACTTGAAAGCTTAAAACGAATGGTTGAGAAATTGGGTTTAAATCAACACATCACATTTAAAGGAGCCATTTTTGGAGCAGACAAATTGACCGTTATTTCAAATTGGGATGCACTTTGCCTTACCTCTCGCAACGAAGGGATTCCGGGTGTAGTTTTAGAAGCTGCAAGTGTTGGTGTTCCATCCATAGTGAGTAAAGAAACTAACATGGGGAAATATGTCAAAAATTACGCTTCAGGATGGGTTTTAGAGCAGAACAATCATCAATATTTATTTGAAGCTATTCAGGAATTAGAATTATCAAAGAATACCGGTGCATATAAAAACTATAAGCACGCCGCACAAACAATGATTCGCAAAGAATTTGATTGGAATTTAATTGCTAAGCGACTAGTTGCAGCTTATGACAAGTAATAAGGAACCATATCTTATTCGAAATATAAACACGATTTTATGTGTTATTCTTTTCATTAAAATTGCAGGCTATTTTTCAATCACTGATATTAAAATAATTACCCAAATTTTTAAGGTGATTTCGCGTGTTGGAATGACAATGCTTGTATTTTTAATATTGCAGCAACTCAAAAACTATGGATGTGTCAATATTTTAAGATTAAAAAACACCTTTAATTTATTTCTATATGCCAGCTATTTACTTCTAGGTTTTGCATCATTCACTTGGTCAACCGACCCAATGTACTCAGCTTTGCAATGGTTTATGACATTTGAAAGTTTTGTGTTTGTATACCTCTTTTACATTGTTGTTTACACTATTAATATATTCTATCCGCACAAGAAAATAAACTTGGTAAACCTATTTGTCAAAGCCATTTTTCCAATCATAGTCATCTTCATTATCGGTTCCTTTGTATTACCCGATTTTTTCTACCGAGAAATGCGCGGTGGTGAAGAGACAAGACTTGGAGGTTGGATCATGAATCCTAATGAATTGGGAATGCTTGCAAGTATACTCGGCGCTCTCAGCTACCTTTACTTAATAGAGCAAAAAGGAATGAGAAAAATATTTCCACTCATTTCAATTTTTTCAGCATTAACGATTCTTTTACTTACCTCTAGCCGTTCATCTTTAATCGGTTTCTTGCTAATAATCGGAGTACTCATTCTAAAATCAGGCAGTAAAAAGCTAAAAATTGCCATGTTTGCATTAATGGCTATCGTTGCTCCTATTGCGGTTAAGGTTATTATTTTTAAAGATGGTGGCGGCGTTGAGGAAGTAATGAGCATGACAGGACGACTCCCTTTTTGGAAAGCTTTATTGAACGAAGGAATTGTCAAAGAGCCCTTTTTCGGTTATGGTTTTATGCGAATTAATTACACGGAGTATTTTCAAGGTCTCAATACCTATCCCGGAAAAATGACGCACAATACATTTATGCAAGTTTTAATGAACCTAGGGTTTGTAGGTTTATTCATTGCTCTTTTCCAAGTGTTTTTTACGATTAAAAATTATATCAAAGAAAAAACCAGTGACTATTCCACTTTCTTTATTGCGTTGATTATTCCCATCATGATTAATTCATTTACAGAGTTTGGAATTTTTGGTGATGCGAACTATGGCATCCTTTTTTGGCAATTTTTGATATTCTTATTTCTATTTGAAAAAAGAGAGCATCTTACCACATTGGAAAAGGCTTGGCTGCGCAAATTCAGTCAAAAATCTGTTGCTGTAACCAATTGACTTGTCCCAAATTGGGAAAAACACCCCAAATCTGGAGGCGGGAGCAATAGCAAATACACTTACACATCTATATATCAACCAATTAAGAGTTTTGGCATAACCTTTTCAATGTAATAATCACATTTAAACTGACCATTATGAAACGTTTTTTAGCCCAATCAATCAAATATTCAGATCTAGTATTAATCGCCCAACTTTATGTTGGTCCCAACACAGCTATTCATGTATTTGACCCTAATGGTAAAGTTGATTGGGATTTAGAGGAGGAAGAAGCAACAACACAATTTGAAAAAAACATTCTATTTAATTTTGGAGGAGAATTAATTCGCTATAAGCAATTTGAACTCAACCAATTCGATTGCATTATAGATTTTAGTAAGAAGATAAATCTAGCTAGTTTTAAAACAGAGCGATTGAATCTTGTTCAATCTCCTGCTGGAGTTGCCAGATATATTTATGAGTCTAAAAATCGTAGTTTTAAATTTCTAGACTTTTTGCAAACTCCTACATTACGGTCAAAACTAATCAAGTTTGGATTAGGAACCTTGTTAAAATTAAGACTCTCCTATTTATGCAGTCAACAATTTCATATCCTACTTAAAAACACGGCGCATTACCAAACGATAATTAAAGATTTTGATTATTCAAACTATGCCATTTTTATGGGCACACCAGGTTTTTGGAGAAAACCCGTTATTCAATTACAGAACAATAATGAAGTAAGCCATTATATTAAATTTCCTGTTTCAAAACAGACAGAGGCGCTCGTTCGCGAAGAGCGGGTAAACCTAAATGTGGTTAAAGCTTACGAGTTAAATCTCATGAAAACACCAACCATTGTAGCTAGTTTGGAAAAAGGCATTTTAGTTCAACAAGCCTTTCCAACACAAAAATTAAAACGAATTAGTCATTTCAATGAACAACTTTTTTTATGCCAAAAAGAGTTAGTTCTGAAATCAATGAAATTTGAAAAAATTGAAGCCACTCCATTTTATAGCGAAGTCTTAGATCAATTAAACTTTCTAAACAATCAAAAAATTACAGAACATAATAAAATTCTACACTACCTCAATCAACTTAAAAACACTTTTAAACGAAATCAATATACGTCAACATCCTTGGCGCATGGAGACTTTACTCCGTGGAACATTTACCAAAGGGAGAATTCATTTTACGTTTATGACTGGGAAATGGCAATTACTGGAGCACCTGTTTTATATGATGCCTTTCATTTTATTTATCAATCAGAACTTTTGGTAAATCGCAGTGGATTAAAGGGTGTGCAACACGAGTTAATTGACTTTTTTAAACAGCCTTATATAATTGATTTTGTTGAACGCTTCAACATTAACGTTGACACGCATCATCAACTCTACCT
>CAKZPK010000367.1 GCA_937139035.1 uncultured Crocinitomix sp.
TGACTTCTTTTTCCTTATTAGTTAGAGAAGATGTATCGTTTTGAAATGATATATACCTATTTAAACCATTATCAGACAAGCCTAAGGTTGCAAAAAGATTAGGCATAAAACCTATAGATTTTACAATTGAATCATATACTGGTAAGTTTTGTGCAGACATCTGCCCTCTTTGAGGAACTTCAAATTTAATTTTTGCATTTGTTTCCATTTTTCTTTATGTTTTATTAATAACACAAAGATCTATGACTTGTTGGTGAATAAAAATATGGTAGATTAAAAAAGAAGGTTAATCTATATTACTATTGTTCAGCAATAATTTCACCTCGAATCTTGCTTAAAAATTCTTTTGTTATTCCGAGATACGAAGCAATTAGATATTGAGGAACCCTTTGTTCAATTTGCGGATAAGTATTTTTGAATTCTATATATCTTTCTTTGGCAGGAAGACTGAAATTTCTAATAATGCGTTTTTCCGATGCCACAAAAGCCTTTTGGATGATAATTCGGAAGAAACGTTCAAGTTTTGGGATTTTTTGATATAATAATTCCATTTTCTCGAATGAGAATTGAATGACTTCGGTATTTTCAATACATTGTACATTGTATTCCGCTGGTTTTTGAGTTAGAAAGCTCCCAAGGTCGGCAGTCCACCAATTTTCAATCGCAAACCGTACAACATGTTCTTGTCCTTCATTATCCACGTACAAGGTTTTTAGGGAGCCTTTTATTACAAAACTTTCAAAACTGCATATATCTCCTTGTTGAACAACATATTGTCCTTTTAAGTATTTTCTCTGGGTAGTATTTTCTAATAATAGATTTATTTCGTCTTGTGATAAATTCACATAACGATCGATGTATTCTATAAGTGGTTTATTGTTCAATGTCGGTCGTTTTTTTAGCTTGTGCCTAACGGTTGGTATAAGAAACGTAGGGCAGAAGATAAGCTCTATCGTTTCAGATTATTACTTAGCTAAATATAAATATTTTGCTTTTATCTTTTTTGTTTTGAATGCCAAATTTTAGATTTAGCGAACTTTGAAGTTAAAACAAGAGCTCTATGTTTTTTATATATTGTTAGCTACTGGTTTTTTAAATTCAATTAATTCTATTGGAGCACCATTATGCTTTATCATAGCAACTTTAACATCATCAGATGGTGAGTTTGGTTTAGTTAATACTTCAAATTTTCTTTTTGATAATTCTAAATCAAGGTTTTCAACCTCAAATGCAATATGAGGTGTTTTTTGTATTAATTCGTGTATAGGGCTATCTTTTTCAGATCTCATCCATTCAATACCATATGGACTTTTTTCAAATCCAGGTACAAAGAATTTTAAATGAGGAATATATTTTTCATTTTCCATTTTTTTTTCAGTTGGAATCCCTATGTGATGATATTTCCATCCCCATTCCTCAATTATTTGGGGTGAATCAGAGTCCATTCGGAGATATTCAATATTGTCTAATTTCATTTTTTTGCTTGTAGTTAGCGCCTACTCTGTATGGTGCGTGAGGCGCGCCTCACGAGGAACTATAAATAGTGTTTTATACACTATATACGCTATTGTGTGTAGTTTTGTGTGGAGTTCGAATTATGATCCAAATATACAGTTAATTAAGAGAAAAAATGATTTACAGTGGCCGTTGTTGTGTGATTCTTATGAAAAGAAGTATCTGGAAGACACGCTTCATATGAGCCGCAGGCAATTGCATCAAGCTAAAAATTTATGAGATTTTTCGTAAGTAGATGAGTACTAGCAATGAATTATATACCTGTGTTACTATACGTTTTTATTTACTTAAAAATTTTTTTATTTCAATGTGTCCATTTGCATTAGCCCAATCTATGGCTTTTTTTCCAGATAAGTCTTTTATGTTCTTATCCGCTCCTTTTGAGAGTAAAAACTTAGCTACTTCTTTATGTCCTCTCAAACTTGCTCTTATTAAAGCAGTTTCTCCATATTTGTTTTTAGAATTCACATTGTCGAATTGATTAAACAACATTTTAACGATTTCTAAATTCCCTAAATCCGAAGCAACAATAAGTTCGGTTAAACCAATTTCAGTTGGTATTCCAATTTTTGCTCCAGATTGAATTAAAAATTTTGCACATTCAGGATGATTTCGAAAACAAGCTTGAATTACTGCATTCTCTCCTCCTTTCAAAGTCAAGTTGATATTAGCACCTAGCTCAGTTAATTTTTTTAATGATTTTAAATTTCCATTTTCAGATGCATATAAAATCGGGGTCCAGCCTTTTAACGATTGAGCATTTAAATCAGCTTTATATTTAAAAAGTAAATCAATAATTTCAACTTGGTCATTTACAGAAGCCGTCATTATTGGTGTAACTCCATCATTAATAATATTATTTGGGTCAATTCCGTATAAGAGTTGATTTTTAATTTTAGCATAGTTTCCAGCTGCAACATACTGTTGAAAAGTTAGATTGTCAACTTTTTCTTTTTTATTGCATCCAAAAATAGAAAATGCTATGGCTAAGGTGATTATTATTAGGTTGAAAGGGCCTTTCATTAAATGTGTTGTACCGGTCAAGTGTATAATTAGTTGCGAATTTTAAATTTACAGAAATTTTTGACAAGAAACAGAGCGAAGTAATGAATTATATGTACGAAACACACTAGCTGTCATTATATCAATTATTTTTTCGATGTAGACTAAGCACAGTAATTTCGTTTAGATCTCAAAATTCATCAAGCATAGCAATCTTTCTGTTTTACTTTTATAACAAAGTATAACCCCCAAAAACACATTTTATTGGACACAAAGTGTACGTGTTATTAATTAGTATTGCTACGCCAAACCAAAGTAAACACAAGTTAAAGCAATGGTGTTAAAAAAACCATGTACAGCAATAATAAACCACAAATCGTATTTACGCAAGTAGAATATCAGCGCTATGAGTGCTCCAGTAAACCAAGTAACAAGTTGCCCTGTAATACCTTGTTGCCAATGCATGAAACCAAAAAGGCCAGTAATTAGGACAATATTAAGTACTATACTGATTTTACTTTCTCCAAAGAATTTTACAAATTGTCGCATAAAATAACCGCGAAAGATGATCTCTTCTCCAAATCCTGCAGTAGCCCACACTATTAATAACGTAAATAATAAGGCAGGAAGATTTCCTTTTAATTCATCAAAACTTGAATAATCTATAGGAACCCCAGTTAGTTTTGTAATTACAGGTACCAAAGCAAAGAAATAAAAAATAAAGAGCCCTAGTGCTACTAATGGAGCAAGTACGAAAATGTTTTTGACTGCAAATTTTTCGCGTTGAAATCCAAGTTCTGAAAATGCTTTTCCTTTGTATTCTATGTAATTTGCTATGATGATTACTATTGAAGCAATAATATTTGGAAAGAAACCAAAATTAATGGGTCCAAACCATAAAAAGCAGATGATTGCAATGGTAATTAATGGAATTACTATTTGACGTAAGGTGATTTTGTTCATTGTTTTTTGATTTTAAATTCTAAACGAAATAATGAACAAAATCTCTGAAATCCCCTTTAAATAGGTGTGTTTTTGCTGAATGGTCGAAATTTACAACTGAATAGTCGGTAGCTTTTGGCATCTTTTATTGAAACCAATCCATAAACGCTTTTCGCTTGTAGCGACTGATATTGATTTCGGCAATTGCATCGTTTTTAATGAAAGCTTTTAATCGAATACGCAACTTGCCATTTTCAATCTTTTCAATTAGGTCTACAGTATCTTTATGAATGATCATTTGCCGATTGGCTCTAAAAAATAATTGATCGTTTATTTTTTCTTCGAGCTCATTCAATGTAAAATCGGTATTAATTGTCGTGCCATCGTTTTGAACAGTATACACAATTTTGTTTTCGCTGTAAAAACACGCAATATTTTCATAGGTAAGCTTCTTTATTTTCGCGCCGCTATCAATAGTAATTTCAGCATCTTTTATAGATAACTTATATAAATTGTATAAGTCTTGAGCATACAATAAAACGATGAGAATAAAACATAGTAATAAGGTAATTAGTAAACCAATTAATACAAAATAGAATTGCGCCTGTCCACCTGCAACTATATCTAAAATAATATTTACAGGAATATACATGATTGTAATATACCCTAGAGTAGAAGCCATAAACCTTACAATAGCAGTAATTTCTACTTTTTTAGAGAAATACTTTTTCTTGTAAAATTTAAAATTAAGATCTGCTATGATTCCAACGAGAATAGCTAAAACAATAGTCGAGAGAAAACCTACTATGGGAAACCTATACGAATCACTACCTAGAAAGTTATCACTCGCTGCTAAATGATTTGCAACTAAAGAGAAAATGATCAATATAATTGCTTTCTGAAACCAACGCCATGCAGCGCTACTGATAAATGTATGCGATGCTGTTTTTACTGTATTCTTGGGTGGTTGTGTGGTACTCATGAATTAGAAGCTCTTTTTTTATCAGATTCAAAAGTAGAGAATAATTTCTCCATAGAATCTTCGCTAAGAATATTGCTCGTCATTTATTAAATTCAATCAAATTTTGATGTGAAATTGTAAAAAAGTATGCCAGATTAGGTAAAGATTGCTTTGGAGGATATCTCTTGAATGTTTTTGACAATGTTCACTATATGTAGTGGGTGAGGCATGCCTCATAAGGAGCCATAAGTAGCGCTTTATAGGCTATACATATTGTTGTGTGTAGTTGTAGGATTCATGTTATGATCCAAATAAACACTAGACCAAGCAATGAATTATACATGGTGTTGTAACCAGTTTTTATTTCCAATTTGTTCCATTTTTCTTTCCACTTTTTCTTTTTAATTCTCTCATTATAAATAGTCAAATCAAATTTAGGTGTTGGTATTACTAAAAGATTAAATAAGTCTTCTAAATCATAAGGCGCAATATATTCAATTTGGTTTTCGAAATTTAACCTTACAGCTATTGCGGTTGCTGTTTCAGGCCAAAAAGAAATGGCTTCATTACAATCAGTATATTGTTTATGTCCGTTTCTGATATTCACTCTTGATTGGTTTTTTACAGACCAATTCAAATTGGGATTAACTTTTCTTAATTTGGTTTCAATTTGAAAGTCATATTTTTTAGTCGGATTAGATTTGTCAAAGTGAATCACATCAATATCATTAAGTTGTGGGCGATCTTTTCCGTGTTTTTCATCCCAAATTTTATTTCTGATAAAACCAGCTCCAATCCAACAATCATTTAGCTTTAAGTCTCTGACAGTTTTCAAGACCTCAATCATCCACATATCACTTTTAATGATTTCTATGAGTTTATTTTCTAACTGTAGGTTCATTTAAGAAATTGCTTACAACGTTAGCTGTGTGTAGTATGTGAGACGTGTCTCAAGAGGGGCCATTATACATGTTGTTACCACATATTTTTAAAACTAATTCTTTAATCAAAATATAATTTCCGTCTATTATAACCAATAATAACACCCATAATACCAATAATAAACATTAACAGAAAGCTAAAAAACATATTTTTATTATCAATAAAAAATTTTGATAGAACAGTGATTACTAAAAATACAAACCCTAAATATACCCATATACTATTATGTTCTAATCTTTTTTTAGTTGAATTCGTTGGGGTTTTATTAAATAATATCTTCAAAGAATCCCAATCCCAGTATAATAAAAACAATGTTGAAATTAACATTAATCCAGTAATGATAGGTGTTCCTCTAAAATCATAAGAGATTGTAATAACAAAAATGTTGGCTATTACGGGTAAAAAAAGAATCGCTCCTAGTTTTGCGAAGCGTTGTGTTACAAGAAGAGCTCCTGTAATCAATTGTGCGAATCCTAAAAAACGCCAATAGATACCTGATTCATATAATGTTTCAAAAAAATGCCAAGCAGAATCTATAGGGTTTTCAGCACCACTTTCTGCCGTAAAACGTAATCCTTGAATCTTTATTAAGCTTGCAAAAATAAACGCAAAACCAATTAAATATCGAAGATAGATGATGAAAATTTGCATCCAAGTTTTATGCTTCATTAGTGAAGTTTTTAGTTTACTTATTTAGATGACGATATAAACTTAGTTTTGTTACTTGACTTATTTTAAGCGTCATTTTAACTAAAAACTTGTCATTGTTTCCTGCTGGCACCTTCTATTGTCTTTTCTGCTTGTTTAATATGTCTTTCATTATGATATATGAGCACTCTAAATGTATCACCTAATCTCAATTTGATTATTGTAGAAATTGAAATTGATGTTTTAGTTTTGTCTAGGTTAACATTTTTGGACTTATTTAAAAGTTCTATTATCTGATGTTGTTGATTTATGAATTTGTTTAGTGTTTCAATATCTAGTTCTGAGTTTAAAGGATTCATAGATTTAAACGTTTTCATTTTGTTTAAATCCTCATTGTAAGAAACGGATTTGCTAAAATATTTACCTAGCCAATTACTTTTAAAATTTTCAGAACGCTTGTATTTAGTGGTTTTTATTTTGTTTGTTATTTCTGGAATATAAAAATCCCCATACCTATTTAGATGTTCAATACATTCTAATGCACTCCAACTTTCAGGGGCTTGTTTCCAATTTAGAGAATCAACAGGTTGCTTTTTTAATTGTTCAGCGCTGTTTAAGTTCTCACGAGTAATTTCTAATAATTTTTGTAATAATTTTTCAGTTGCTAATGCCATTATATTTATTTTAATACAAATGTCAATAGATAATCTTTTAAAAAGATTGATTGAAATTAAGATTTTTTAATTCTAGAAAGAGTTTCAGGTGTCATTCTTAAATACGAAGCAATATATTTATTTGGTATTTCCTGAAATAGTTGTGGACTTCGTTTCAAAACTCTTCTATATCGTTCAATAGGAGATGATGTTAGAATATCTCTTTCTCTTTCCATTTGCTGCAGAACGAAACTTTCTAAAATAGAAAGCCATATTTCTTTATTCTCTGATGATGATTCGATGAAAGATTTATATTTATTTTTATTGATGACTTTAACATTAGTTTTTTTTAGTGCTTGAATATAGAAGTCTGAAGGTTTTTCATTTAAGAAAGAATCTAAGGAAGCTATTAAGTTGTCCTTATAACCAAATCTTATTGTATGTTCTTCGTATTCATCAATTACAAATATTCTTAAGCTTCCACTTTTCACCAAATAAATATTAGTGTCAATACTTCCTTTTACTTTTAAATATTCATTGCGATCTAGTTCTATTTCTCTATCCCAAAGTTGTTGGCTGTTTATTTTATCAATTAAATTTGAAATTGGGTTCATATTAGCTTTCAGGTAACACTGTGTATAATTCGTTGCGTTGAGACTAAGATAGCAAAAAGGAAAGAATCATTATTCAACAGTAGCATAGGGGGGCGAATGGAAAATCAGTCGCAATGAATTATATAAGGTGTTGTGTGTAGTTTTCTATTCTTGTTCAACTCCACCTACAAAATTCAAAACTTTACTAGCTACAATTGAACCTTCTTTTAATGATTTTTCTACATCTTTAGTTTTCAGCCATTCAATACTAAAAGCTGCTTGAAAAGCGTCTCCACAACCTGTAGTATCAACAATTTTATCAACTTCAATCGCTTTTTGGTAATATCTTTTATTTTCAAAAAGAGCTACACTACCTTTAGCTCCTAAAGTCGATACTATTAGTTTCTCTTTTTGGGAAGAAATTTTTTGCAGTTCATCTAGCATTTCTTCTTTACCACTCAGAAAAACAATGTCAATATTGTCAGTTCCAATTCCTGTAGAAATTACTGAAATTCGTTTCCCTTTGTAATTACCAGTAGTAGTTTTAAACTCTCTTTTTTGTGTAGTAAACTCAATAGAATCAAAGTGTTGGGTAACTTTATCAACTCTATCTTGGTCACCAACAAAAATAAAATTGTTAGC
>CAKZPK010000368.1 GCA_937139035.1 uncultured Crocinitomix sp.
ACATCTACCAGATCCTGATGGACTACTGGGCGGAGCCCATGCAAGACGATGTATATGTGCTAGTGCAAGACGGCTGGCCAGCGGGCAAGGTACTGCGTGAATTGGTGGTGAATAAAGGCGAAAAGCTCAAAGAAACACCTGATCTAGTGATTGGCAAAGCCAAATACAAAGCTGAACTTATCCCGCCTGCGTTAATCGTGGCGCGCTTGTTTGCCGAAGAACAAGCCAAAGTGGATCACCTGCAATCGCTACTTGATAGTGCTAGCCAAGCGCTAGAAACCTATCTGGAAGAAAACTCTTCATCAGGCTCCGGCGGTGGCGAAGACGGTTTGCTGAATGATGCGCTGAACGACAAAGACAAAGTCACCAAAGCCACAGTCACGGCACGTTTGAAACTGGCCACCGATCCCGATGAAAAAGCCGCGCTAAAACAAGCCAAAAAGTTGTTTGATGCCGAGTTTGAAACTCAATTAAGAGAAATAAGAGAATATTTGGAAAGCACTGGATTACCCGCTTGGCATCCACCCAAAAAAATAGGTTTCTTTAGACATTTAGTGGTGCGTAAATCATTTGATTTAAACAAACTATTAATCAATCTAGTGACTTCTTCGCAGGACCTTTCAAAGTTCGATCGTGAGGCATTTAAGAACTTTATGGTGAATCTTTTAGGAGATCGCCTTGCAGGGTTGCAACATACTGTTAATGATGATGTAGCAGATAGAGCAAAAATTGAAAATGGTGAAAATGGATTGCTTTATGGCGAGCCTGTAGTGCTAGAAAAATTACTGGATTTACAATTTGAAATTAGCATGGAAAGCTTTTTTCAAACCAATCCTAAAAGTGCAGAACGCCTTTATAATAAAGCGATTGAATATGCACAAGAGCAATTTGATTTAAAAGGTCAATTCTTAATGGATTTGTTTTGTGGAACAGGAACCATTGGGCAAATAATGGCGAATAGAATAGAGGGAGTAAAAGTAATTGGAGTTGATATTGTTCCAGAGGCTATTGAAGATGCAAAACGAAATGCTGAGCGCAACGGAATTGAAAACTTGGATTTTTATGCCGCTGATGTTGGAAAATTTTTGTTGGAATATCCCAACTTTACAGATCAGATTCATACCATAATGCTTGATCCGCCACGTGCTGGAATTGCGCCTAAAACTCTGAGAAAAGTAATGAGCCTGAATGCGAAACCAATCGTTTATATTTCATGCAATCCAGCAACGCAAGCACGAGATGCAAAGGACTTAATGGAAGAAGGTTATATATTGAAGAAACTCTCATTGGTAGATCAATTTCCGCATACAAGTCATATTGAGGCTGTTGCCTTGTTTGTTAAAGACAATTAGATTGTCGGGTATTTGCAAGGATTAAAGACTTAGTTTTTCCTATTTTTGTAGTCCATCAAATTACTGTGTTAATGAAAGTAGCGTTTCTAGCTATAATATTGTTATTCCCTTTATTGGGGATGTCGCAAAGGATTGAAAATAAGTTGGTATTAAACGGAACCGTTTTTGGCTACACCTATAACAATACCAAATCTATTTTTAAGAAAGATAAAAAAATTGACTTGGAAGGTA
The DNA here is from genome assembly GCA_937139035.1 of uncultured Crocinitomix sp. Taxonomy (GTDB): domain Bacteria; phylum Bacteroidota; class Bacteroidia; order Flavobacteriales_D; family Crocinitomicaceae; genus Crocinitomix. Next base: position 1,584 of record CAKZPK010000368.1, read on the forward strand.
GTCTTACCAATGTTGAATTAAAACTGAAGGACAGTAAAGGAGCGCTTGTCGAAACTACGCAGTCAAGCGCTGGAGGAGAATTCACCTTTAGTATTCCGCTTCAAGATGAGTATACGATTATTTATAGCAAAGATGGTTATGGTACCAGTGCTTTTGATATTGATTTAAAATCAATTCCTGATGAAGTTAAGGAATGGGGAGTGGTTTTAAAGAATGTTGAGATTATTCTGAATAATTACGAATCTGATAAGCCTCAGGACAATGGTGAGCCTTTTGGAGTAATACAATACAGCCAAAGCAAAGAGCGATTTGGATTTAAAGTTTACGAAGTTCCACAAAGAAAAAGACTATTTAAAAAAACAGAAGAGAATACTTCCGTGAATCTGATGAAATTGTCATTAGATAAAAATGCGGCGCTTAATATTTATTCTGATCGAGATGAAAGCATTACTCCCTCTTCACCAAGCAGTAATAGCAGTGCTGCTGTACCTGAAGATGACAATGCAACTAGTCCTTTTTCTGAAAATTATAAAACTGCCCAACAGAAAATTTCCGCACTTGAAGAACTTGGCGTAAATAACGCTGAAATTGATGCTCAAGGAATTGCTGCATTAGGAGATAAAATTAAAGCCGAGCGCGCATTGTTAGAACAGGATAGACTCAATGCCGTTACAGAAATTGATTTCTTAAACATTGCAGCAAGAGAAAAACTTTTAGCAAGTGCTGAGCGTGAATTGTCCAATGCAGAACGATATATTGCTGAACAAGATTTAAAACTCGGCGCTCAGCAAAAGTTTATTTATGCGGTAGTTGGTGTTTTGCTTCTTTTTATCGCTTTGGCTGTTTTGTTATGGTTGGCTTATCGTCAAAAACAAAAAAACAACAAGGTTTTAGCTGCGAAAAACAAAAAAATACAAGACAGTATTAATTATGCGCTAAAAATTCAACGATCCGTGCTTCTTACAGATAGTCAAATTAAAGAAATTTTACCGCATTCATTTGTATACTACCAACCATTGGATGGTGTAAGCGGAGATTTCTATTGGTTTTCAAAAATTAAAAACAAAACTATTTTAGCTGCTGTTGATTGTACTGGGCATGGTGTTCCTGGTGCTTTTATGTCATTGATAGGGAATACATTAATGAATCAAATTGTAAATCAAGATGGCATAATAAAGCCGGCAGAAATATTAAAAGCATTGCATACAGGAATAGTGGAATCTTTGCATCAAACGCAAAATGATGAAGCTGCTCAGGACGGAATGGATATTTCGGTGTGTTGTCTAGATCATGATACAAATACGTTGACAATGGCTGGTGCAATGAATGCCGTATATCTTTTACAAGGCGGAGAAATAAAGACCTTGAGAGCGAGTTTAAGAACCATTGGCGGATATGTGAGAAAAGGGAAAGCTGGCGTATTTAAAGAGGAGGAAATTGCAGTAAACAAAGGAGATAGAATTTATATGTTTTCTGATGGTTTTATGGATCAGTTCGGCGGTGTAAATGATGATAAATATAATATTACTCGTTTTAAAGAATTGATTCTAAATTTAAAAGAAGTAGCGGTTGAGAAGCAAGAAAAAGAGTTTGAAAAAGCACACTTGAATTGGAAGGGGACTAGTTCCCAAACGGATGATATATTAGTTGTTGGAGCAGAGGTTTAAATCTCTTCTAGCTCAATCAAAATTTCAAGAAATTGTTTAAACTCTTTTCCCTTTTCAAGCATTAATTCATCCCCTTGGTTGTATTTCCAAGTGATTTTTGCCTCATTACCAAGTTCTATCAAATCTTCCAACATATATAAAATTCGAAAGATTTGTTTTAATGAACCAGAATTTAAATATTCAATACCCAAAACAAAATGAGTATCCTTTAATGGGTTTTGGCTATAAACTTTCATCCATTCCACAACCGGTCCATAAAACTCGAATGCATTTTCAGGTAAAGATCTACCTTCTATATTGAATGTACCCGTACTTTGATCCAATTCAATACTTGGCGTTTCACGGGTTTCTTTAATTGATAATTTTTCCAACATAATTAATTCTTAATCAACGCTTGAAATGAAACAAAACAAATTTCATCATTAATAGGATTCATTTCAAACTTTAATCTTCCTTCAGTCAACTTCAGAATTTCCAATAATCCAATTCCTCCACGTTGCTCACTGTCCTCATTGCTTAACCCTTTTCTAAGTTCGCTATTATACTTTTTAATGAGATCAATTTTATTGAGGTTTTCCAATGAAGACATATACTCTTCTAATTCAGCCGCATTTTCATTTTTGATACAATTTCCAGTTTGAAAAATAAAGTTGTCCTCTTCGTCTAACTGAATTTGAAATATACCATTTTTTTTGCCGTCAATCTCAATACTATTGGCACTCATATTTTGTAGCAATTCAATAATCAAATAAAGTGCTTTTGTGTCTGAGGCATTTTTCGATCCATTTTTAAGATTGTTTTCAATTAACTCAAAGAGAGAAAGAACTATTTCTTGAGAAAAATCGCCTTTTTGCATCATTAAAACTCGTTCAGTTTTAAAATAATCATAGAACTGATCCATTGACCGTGTTTCTTCATCAATTGATCCATCTTTATTTTCTGATAAAGCTAAATTCAATGTAAATGCAGATAAACTATCGTCAATATCCTTAAAATGATAGGTAGGAACTCGTTTTGATTTACGTGCCATTTCAATTAAACCTAAACCTGCACCACCTTTATTACTAAAATCATTACCTGTTAACGATCCTAGATAGATTGCTTTTAGGTCTTCTGGGCTTAGTTCTTTAAGGTGCTCAATACTTTCTTGTAATTTAGCTTGCTTGGCCTTAATTATAGGATTAATGGTAGATATAGTGTGCGTTGATCCGCAGCTTCTCAGTCCGAATAGTTTATCAAATTTTTGATCCGAATCTTCTGAATGCCTTACAATGTTTTGAAAACACTCCGTAACAAGAAAAGATATTTTTTTTCGGACTTTACGTTTGTCTGCAAGTCGAGCATCTTGTAATGCAATTATTGCGTCGGTTGATGAATCAGAGAAGTGATCTAAATAGGCGAAGCAAAAATCGTCATCTTGAAGACCTTTATAAAGATCAAATAGTTTCATAGCAGTTTTTGTGAGAATCGTAAAACTATGAAATGTTCAGAACTAATCAGAATCTTTTAGACTACTCGCAGATATTTGTCGATTAAAATAAGCGATTATCTTCCCTTAATCACAATTTCATTAAGTGATTGATACTTGAAGTTTAGTTGTAGCATCCAATAGGTTCCAGATAGAGCAATCTTTGAAGGATATCCTTCTTTTGGCTTAGTGTAACCTAACTTTCGATAAACTTCAGCAACGCTCATTCCTACAGAAATTCCCATTGGTAAAATAATTGAATTATGGTATATTCTTCCTTCAACTAACTGATTGTCAATAAAGTTGAAAATCGTTTTTTTACCCATTTTAATCACCTGAAAAATGTCTAAAGTTCCATCCGAATTTTGCAATGTATCTATTGTCTCTTTAGATGAGAGTTTTGATGTTTTATGAACCCAATTGGATGTTACAGATGCAGTTAACGTGTCGGTAAATGCATTTAATTCTTGATCAACAGTTATTTTTATTGTTTTTTGGGCATTAAAAGAGGCATTTTTTTTCAAATGTAAAAGGTATTTGTCTAAATCATCCGGATGCGAATAAACGGGGATTTTTTCCTCAGCCACAATTTTTGCTAAATCGCTAATTTGTTTCT
>CAKZPK010000369.1 GCA_937139035.1 uncultured Crocinitomix sp.
GAATTCTCTGCTCTTAATTCTATTTCATTAATCCCCGTTTCTGATAAATCTGTTGCAACTTTAGCTTGAATGTTTTTGTAAACACGCAATGTCTTTGTAACAGGATTGTATTGATAAGGATTAACGATAATTGTAACCCCTCTTGTATTTCTCAATACAAATGGCTCTGTAATTGTCGCCAATTCTCCAGGGAAAAAAGCATCTGTACTATATGCTTCTCCAAATGTATGTGCAATGTCTGAAGGATTTACGTTACGTTTTAAACTTCCTTTAGATGGAGCAATCAATACATCTGTATATTCAGTGTATCCTTCGTGAGATACAACTAGGTTGATTTGCCCTTCATGCGATACAATTACAGATTCTGTAAAAAACGGTAATGAAGGTTCGCCTGCATTTAAGTTCACAATTTCGTGAGACTTACTGAAGTCGCGATATTCTTGAGATTCGATTGTAGTGTAAGCACTTGGCGAAACATCTAAATCAGCCACTGTAAGTTCATGGTTTACAGTGATTAATTCTTGAGATGATGATGCCAAGGAAAACTCTTGTGCAAAGCTAAACGAAGCGCCTACCATTGCTGCCAGTAATGTAAAGTTGGATATTTTCATGTTTTTTTGAGATTTACTTGTTATATAAATCTACAAAAAACATGGGGACTTCCCCTATGAAAAAAGCGAAATAAAATAGCGATTATTGTAAACTCACGCTCGGCTTACACTAGTTACGTTGCTGACTTTTAGGCTTCTCGTGAAAATAATAGCGAAAATCTATGGTTAAATAACTTCCTCTAATATTATCAATTGCAACCTGATCGCCGCCTGCATACTCGTATGCCATGGCAAATGTAACAATTGATGAAAAGGGTAAATTATAAGAACTACCAAGGTAAAAATAACCTGCTTTTTTTGTTCTAAATTCAAATCCGATATCAGCTAATAATGCTCCTTGCACTTTACTACGGTAGGCTCCTTCTTGCGAAAAGTATTCTCCTGCGTTAATTGGAACATCAACTTTAACATCAGAGGGGAAATAGTTTAAACTTGTTCCTATAGCTGTATTCATGAAAAGTGATTCTCCTAAACGGATAAAAACTAAAGCTTTTACAGGAATTTCATACCCAATAAAACCAACTTTACTTTGTGCAAAATAATTGGAGTCTTCCACTGCAAAATCAAGCTTGAAATTACGTTGTGTAAATCCTAAACCAGTTTCAAAAGAAATGTTTTCTGTTAATCCTTGGCGAACAACAAAGCTAAAGGCATTTCCTAGTTTTTGTTGAACGGTAGAGGTAAACTGATTTTCATTAAAATCCTGTTTAAAGGTACCAATAACTGTGTTTGGAATAATAGGTTTGTATTGTATACCAAATGTGGTAACACCTTTTTGGCCAAATGCTGAATGGGCCATGAATAGAACTAAAATGAGTTGAATTATATTTTTTGCTTTGGTCATAAAAAATCGTTTACTCAAATATACTTTAATTGTTTTGTAGAGAATAGCGCTGAAATTACTTAAATCGAGATTTTTTTACATTTCTACGAGTGGCTAACCCAACTATTGACTCTTGATATATCCTACAATTGCTAGTGCTATAACTGCTAAAACAAAAACAATCAGGAAGTAACGGAAAAATGCAATTGGAATAATATTTCTACGCGTCTCTGCCGAAACCATAAAGTTCGCATCTTGTGCCTTTCCAAATTCACGATCTAGCACGGCAAATAAATATAGGGTTGCATTCTCATGCTCCTCTTCTTCACGCTCAAACCAAATGTTTTTTTCGGTTAGCTTTTTTTCAAATAAATTGGCTTCAACTTCTGTATTGAAATTAAAAACTCGATAATCTTTATTTGTTGGATGGTCAACATAATTAACTAATCCAAATTTACCTATTCGCTTACCCATTCTGTAAAATATTCAATTGGTTTACGGTGTCCTTTGGGCCATTCAAAACCTACTTTTGGATAGCCTACATAAAACAAAGCTAAGCATTTATCGGTTTCATTTAATTCTAAAAACTCATTCATGGCAGGTGTGTAAATTATTTTTGGCGTTGACCAAAAAGCACCAAGTCCCCATGCTGTGCATGTTAAATGCATGTTTTGTATAGCACAGGCTACTGCTTCAATTTCTTCCAATTCCATTATTCGGCTTTCAGGATCTCGTTTGAGAGAGACTGCGATAACGGCACCCGACATAATCGGACGATTTTTTAATTTATTAAACTTAAGTTCTTTAAACTCTTCCTCTGGCGTATTTTCTGTGTAATAATTCGACAAGAATTCAGAAAGTCGATTACGCCCTTCATCAATAAATACCTTAAATGTCCAAGGTTGCGTTAATCCATGACTTGGCGCCCAAATCGCATTGTTTAATAAAACTTCAATTTGTTCTTTATGTATTTTTCTATCAGAAAACTGTTCTGGATATATTGTGCGCCGATCTTTAATCAAGTCGCTTATTTCGCTAAGGTTGTATTTCATGCTTTAAAACTTGTGGCAAAATTAGCGGTTTTTTGCAGAGTAAGTTGATTGGTTTAAGCTTGATTTCAATCAAGGATTGATTTTGATCGATTAGAATGCAAGAATAATTAAAATGTTACGCTCCTAAAACTTCTTTAAAGCCGCGTAAACTTTATGAACAGGTAATCCCATTACGTTATAGTATGATCCTTCCAATCGCTCAATTCCAATATACCCAATCCATTCTTGAACGCCATAAGCTCCAGCTTTGTCAAAAGGTTGGTAGCGGTGAACGTAATACTGAATTTCATCAGCAGAAAGTGTCGAGAAATGAACTTTTGTGATGTCACTAAAAAGTATTTTTTCTTTTCTTGACTGAATGCAAACACCTGTAACAACAGTGTGTGTGCTACCAGATAATTTTGCAATCATGCTTTTAGCATCATTAACCGATAGTGGCTTTTCTAAAATTTCACCATCTTTTATAACAATGGTATCTGCTGTTATTATTATCGTTTCTCTGTCCAGAATGTCGTGAAATGCATCAGCTTTTTTTTCAGCTAAATACGTTGGAACGTCCTCGGCTTTTAAATCTTTGGGGTAGGATTCATCTACATCTTTTGAACGAACTTCAAATTCAATATCTAAACCTGTTAGTAGTTCATGTCTGCGAGGTGATTGTGATGCGAGAATGATTCTGTAAGGATCTAAATTATTAAGCATAAAACAAGGCTGAAATAACTCCAAATAGCATTGCTATTTTAATAAAATTGGAGGATAATAAATAAGACTTAGGACGATTTCTTGTAAATGTAATGTAAAGGGATGCAATTATCGCAAGGATTACAAATAACAAAAGATATAAAAATAAGGATTGAGTGGGTTTGATATTATTAGCACTAATAAACATGCCGTCAATTACGTAATAGGCAAGTGGAGCCAATACTAAGACATAAAGAAAACCAATGAAAATTTTTGTTTTTGCAAATCCAAAACGAATTGGAAATGATTGGCTTTGTAATAATAGATCTCCTTTAACATCTGCCATGTCTTTAATTATTTCTCTAATTAGGTTTAAGAAAAATGCAAATGCGCAATAGGCAATAATGGCAAGAATATTATCAGTAATAAAGATTTGGTCATTCAATCCAAAAGGTGAGTCAGTTCCAAAATTAGAGAAAGCACCATAAATGAAAACGTAAAACGGAACGATTGCAGTTAAGAATGCAACGATTAAGTTTCCAGATAAAAATTTACGTTTATAAACTGCCGAGTAAAAATAAAGAAGGTTAATTGAAACGAAAGAAATACCTAATATCCACCAGTTTTCCAGACGGTAGGATAAGTAAATTGAGATTAGAAAACCAATTCCATTAAAGGACCAATTTAGAATAATTGCCCAACGCCGCTTAATGTATTTGTCAATGATTAAGCGCTTAGGTTTGTTTACTCGGTCTGCTTTTTGATCAAAATAATCATTGATAATATTTCCTGATGCCGCAATAAGTACAACTGATAACACTAATAAAAGGAAATTGAAATCGCTAAATCCTAATCGGTCAAGTAATGAAGGTAGATCTTGTGCTACGCCAATTTCTGAAAGAACATATTGCCGCTCTAAATGGTAATTAGATAAAAGCCCATAAAACAAACACATGGTCAATACAATCACCAGTAAATTCGAGAGGCGAATCAAGCGAAAGAATTGATAAATAAGTTGCATGGGCTGTTTGCGTAGGTTTTTTTTACAAATATACGTGAAATAGATGTCTTTGTTGCGTCAACAGCTATGATTGAACAATTTGTGTAATGATTCAGTTTTTAAAAGCCTTCGTTAAGCTAAACAATTAAAATATAGGGGCGTATAAAAAGTGTAGTGCTTTAATAATGTGACTTATCGCTTAATTTCATACATAGTTCTACGGTTTAACTGATGCATGGCTGCCTGTTGTGCTGCCGGAAGGGTATTCATATACGCTTCACTAAGTTCTGTTGACGTTCCGTTAATGTCAACAACGTTAGGTTTAGTTTCTCCGTAACCTTTAGCAGTTAATCGTTCTGCACTAATTCCTTTGTCTACCAAATATTTCATTACTGATTTAGCACGATTGTCTGATAGTTTCATATTGCGATCATCATCACCTTGCGCATCTGTATGTCCTTGCAACTCTATTTTTAATGTTGGATTGTTTGCTAAGAATGTGGCAAAATCATCTAATACAGGGAAGGATTCTTTACGTAATACATATGAATCTAAATCAAAGAATACGTTTTCTAAAGTAACCGGTTCTGTTGTGTGAATAGGTTTTAACGGAACATCTTGATGATATGGCTCTGTTGAGTTTTCAGGAACAGTTAAGTTAAATTCAATAGAATAAGGCAAGTACTTGTCTTTATTTACAAGTAGTGCGTAGCGTTTATTAATTGGCAATGTCACTAAAAAAGATCCGTTTTTACGATCAGAATAAGAGCGAATGACCTCTGTGTTAGTTTCCATATCCATTAATATGAACTCGGCTTCTAATTTGTTATTAGAAACTTCGTCAAATACAGTTCCTGTCATGTAAATGGTTCTTGTTGGACGAATACTTGTTGGCATTTCAAAAGAATATAAATCTAATTCTCCTAATCCACCTTCTCTGTCAGATGCAAATACTGCAACCTCACCATTTGAATAAACTAAAAGTGAATGCTCATTATTTGCTGTGTTAATTGGATATCCTAAATTTTTAGGATCACTCCATGAACCATCAGGTTGTAAGGTTGTCATATATAAATCAGTACCACCCATTCCAATGTGCCCATTGGACGCAAAATATAAGGTTCTACCATCAGGATGTATTAATACAGATGATTCTGAAAATGGAGTGTTAATATTAGACGGTAATTTTTCTGCAAGGCCCCAAGTCCCATCAGCTTGTTTTTTTGATACGTAGATATCTCCGTTTCTTTGATTTTTTTTACCTGTTGCTTTCACACTTCCTCTGATAAAATAAAGTGTCATCCCATCTGACGATAAAGAAGGTTGTGTCTCCCAGTTTTTTGAGTTAACATTTCCTGGTAGGTTGATAGGGTCTAACCATTTTTCGCCAATCTTTTGTGTAACAAACAGGTCACAGCTTCCATATCCTCTTCTGCCTTCTCCATATCCGTAACGAGGGTCAGCGCAACCTACAAAAATTAATGTTCTACCATCTGGTGCAAAAGTTGGAGCACCTTCATTATTGAATGTGTTAATATTTGGAGGCATAGGTTCTCCTGTGCTCCAATATCCATCTCTTTCGGTACTTATGAAAAAATCCTCTTGTTGGTATCCATTATTAGGATTGGTAACTCTTCTAGTATATAAAAGTTGTTTTTGATCAACCGTTAATGTTGGGAAGTATTCAGGGTCTTCAGAATTTACACCAGCACCAACATTTGTTGGATTAAATGGCAATGGATTTTCAATTGCATTAACTGCAAATTCACAATTTTTAATCAACCATTCTGTTTCTGCTAATAAATCTGGATTGGCTTTTTTATAAGTCATGAATTTTTTTCCATGCTCTAATGCAGGTGCATATTCTCCTAAACTCCATTCTAAAACTGCAAGATCATAATATTCATATCCAGTAGCAGTCATGTTGGGATTAATTTCAATTGCTTTGCGGTAAGCGTCTAATGCCACATCATTCATTCCGGCCTTGGCGGCATAATCTCCCTTAATCATGTAGGCATCTACAAAATTTGGATCTTTCGCAATGGCCTTGTCAAAATATGGAATAGCATTTTCATAATAAAATCTACCCGTTTCTGGATCGTAATCACGAGCTACGTCCATTCCTTGCTCAACTAGTTTTATTGCTTTTTTACTTTTTGTACTCCATTGGCCAGGTTGTGCCAAACTAACAATTGTAAAAAGCAGTGAGAGTATTAAGAGAGAATATTTTTTCATTCTAATTTTATATTAAGGAATATTTAAGTACTTGTGTGTTTGCAGCGAAATATTCCATGCTGTGTTCAATTTAACGTAATCTATAATCAAAGGTAACATCTGTTCACTTTTATCCCACTCTGTTTGCAGATAGAGTTTACAGTTTGCTTTGACTTTTTCTTTCAACTCTGCGGCCCATTTAAAGTCGCTTTTGTTGAAAATAATCATTTTTAATTCATCCGCCTTGGAATAATTTTCTTCTAGCGGAAATTTAAATTTCTTTGGAGACAAACAAATCCAGTCAATATCGCCTGTAATTGGATAAGCTCCTGACGTTTCTATGGCAATTTCCATTCCAATCTCTTTCAACGCTTTTGTAAGTTCCGTTAAATCATACATTGTTGGTTCGCCTCCAGTAATCACAACAAAATCAGTTTTGCTTTCTTCTACGTCCTTAATAATGTCAGTAATTGCTGTTTTTGGATGAGCATTTTCATCCCAGCTTTCTTTTACATCACACCAAACACAGCCAACATCACAACCTGCCGTGCGAATAAAGTATGCTGCACGTCCGGAATGAAACCCTTCACCTTGAATGGTGTAAAAAGCTTCCATTAAAGGAATTTTATTATTCATTTTCTGGTTTTATTTGATTGATGTCTTTAATGTCAAATTCAATGATGCCGTCTTCATTAGGAGCAAAAATTTTGGAGAACTGTTG
>CAKZPK010000370.1 GCA_937139035.1 uncultured Crocinitomix sp.
GAGCTTCAATCCTATGAAGCAACTGTTGATAAACCAATGCACGCAAAACTGCTTTTTGAAAAAGATGAAGAGGCAGTAAAAGTAGATGCGAACAAAGGAGACGGTAAGAACTATTCGTTGTCATTTGTACTAGAAGAAACTCAAAATAAACAAGAATATAATACGTTCATGTTTATCACAATATTTACTGTAGCATTTGGTTTACTCCTTATTTTATTCTTGAAAAAATTGAAGAAATTAACTCATGGAGCAGAGGATAACGAAGGAACAATGCACGAGGAAACAGAGGGTTTTGAATTAGCAGACAATTAAAATTTAAACACGAAAAAATAGAAATATCTGAATATGCAAGGAACAGAAAATGAAACGCAAGACTTTTTTAAATCAAAAGTTTTAGGCCATCCATCTGGATTATTTGTTTTGTTTTTCACAGAAATGTGGGAACGCTTTTCATATTATGGAATGCGAGCATTATTGGTTTTATTCCTCATCAGTGCCTTTGGGCTTGGAGGCTGGGATTGGCCACGTGAAAACGCTTTAGCACTTTATGGAACTTATACTGCACTAGTTTATATCACTCCTATTTTGGGTGGTTATATTGCTGATAAGTATATGGGGTATCGCCGAGCAGTTGTGGTTGGTGCATTAATTATGACATTGGGCCATGCATCAATGGCTATTGAAACACATAGCATATTCCTTTACATTGGAATTGGGTTATTAATTGTTGGTAATGGTTTCTTTAAACCGAACATGACTTCAATTATATCTCACATGTACAAAGATGTACCAGAAAAGAAAGATGGTGCATATACAATCTTCTACATGGGTGTTAATGCAGGAGCCTTTTTAGGTATTCTTTTATGCGGTTATATTGGAGAAAAAGTTGGTTGGAGTTACGGATTTGGATTAGCAGGAATTTTCATGTTATTAGGAATGTTACAATTCCAAATGACTCAAAAAATATTTGGAAAGATTGGTTTAAAACCAAACAAGACAGATGAAAATAATGACACTAACAAATTAGAGTTTGAAGGAGATCGTTTAAATCCTTTCACAACATTAGACAAAGTATTAGTCGCTATCAGTGCGATTATTGGTATCACTTGGGTTCTAAATGATCCAATCTCAAAAATTGGAGGCAGTAACATGCTAGAATTTGGAGAGATTGATTACTCAAACCACTATATTTTAGTTGGATTATGTACCTTTTTTATTCTATTAATATCGAGAATATTACGCTACCCTAAAATCACTAGAGACAGAATGTTGGCAATTGTATTCTTTGCCATTATGACGGTGATTTTCTGGATGTGCTTTGAACAAGCAGGGGGATCTATGACAATTTTTGCAAGCGACTATACCAACCGTGTCATGACTGGAGGTTACTACACTACTTATGTTGTCGTTAACATTATCATTACCGTTGTTCCAGTAGCAATTATAACTTGGGTACTTATTAAACTATTCAAACAAACCTTTACTAAATACAAATCAGGAAACCTTATTTTAGGATTTAGTTTTGTAATTATTTGGGGAATTATTTTCTGGATGATCCAACGTGATTTGAAATCTTCTTCTTACGTTGCTTCTTATACAGCTATTGAAACTGCAGCAACACCTGATCAATATAACATGCATCCTGATCGTTATAACACATTCAAGGGCATGATTACGGGAGATGCTACTTTCGCAAGTGGTGAAGAAGATGTAAAAATTGATAGTGTTATGTACAACGGAACAGCAATTGTACATGCTCACTCAAGTGCTGAGAAAAAATCAGTTCGCGCAGCCGAGCAAAAAGATAACGATTCGCTTTATTTCGAAGCAATTGTCGGTATTTCAAACCCTGCAGAGGCAACTGTTTACTTCCACGAAAAGAAAGATGTTAAAACAACTTCTTTATCTAGTCTAACATTTGAAACAACTATTACTGAAGAAACGGTAGTTGTTCCTGGTGAAAAAATCATTGATAAAACGGTCACAGTTATCGAACCAGTTGAAATGGTAGTTAACGACAAGCTGAACCTATTAGACATGGATAAGAGGGGTAAGATTCGTTACCTATATGCTGAAGTAGAAAAAAATGTAAGAGAATCTGCTGCTGAAAATGATCAAGACACATTCATTATTCCTGCAACAGTTTCAAAAATAAAGGATAATGAGGTTGAAATTCCAGCTACATGGTTCTTAATATTGAACTCACTATTCATCATTATGTTTGCTCCAATGTTCTCGAAATGGTGGGAAAGTAAATACAATCCAAGTGCCAGTTCTAAATACGGACTAGGTTTGATTCTATTAGGGATTGGATTTGGTGCACTAGCTTTCGGATCAACGGGTATTGAACCTGGAGCCAAAACAGCATCAGTAAGTATGATTTGGCTAATCTTAGCATACTTATTCCACACATTAGGTGAGCTTTGTTTGTCTCCAGTTGCACTTTCTTATGTAAGTAAACTGGTACCGGGACGAATGATTGCAATGATGTTCGGAGTTTGGTATATTGCTGTAGCTATTGGTAATAAACTAGCAGGTTTATTAGGTGGGCAAATTGACCAGATTACAGAAGAGTATGACATGACAACTTTCTTCCTAATCTTCACAATTGTCCCTGTTATCCTAGGACTAATTGGAGTGGCTTTAACTAAAGTGATTAAGAAATTAATGCATGGTGTAACTTGATACCTTGCAAACGATAATAGTAAAACGCCCGTTCATTATTTGAGCGGGCGTTTTTACGTTTAAATGAATACTTTCCATTTAGCTTATTGAAAGACTCATATACCAATACATCCCTCAAGACTAAACTTAATCATCTTAAAAAAGTCTACTGAGGAATCACCTATTCATAATACCAAATAGAAATCTCCTACTTCCTAATCCTCTAATTTATGAATCAGAGAAACAACTTAGTTGTTTAACTCGCCAGCTTTCTCTCTAATTAAATAATTGACCTGTAATACAAAATATCTCGTGCAAAAAAATCCCCTGCTAGATACACTAACAGGGGATTATATAATAATTATTAAATTCCTTATTGCTTTGTAAAAGAAGTTTGCCCTCCATTAATTTTCAAAACATATTGACCAGGGCTTAACGCAGCAACATTAATCTTATTTGAAGATGATAACTCGCCATTCAATACGTTACGGCCAATGGCATCATAAATAACATAAGCACCATTTTCAAAACCATTTTTAATGATTAAATGATCGGTAGTTGGATTTGGATAAACCTCTATACTAACATTGCTCTCCACAATATTTACAAGGTTATTGTTTTCCTCGGCTCCCCCGTCTTCATTAATAATCCAATTTTTTGAATCAATCACAACATTTTCAACCTCCCCATCAAAAGGAAATGAATGATAAGATGCTGTTCCGTCAATATCCGTTAATCTCAAAGTTGTATAATCACCAGCATCATCCAATACCCTAATCTCTAAATCATTTGTAAAGAAAGGAGTCACGCCTTCCATTGAAACCTCTTGCTCCAATAAAACAATTAACTCTCCGCCAACCAAAGTATACTCTACGTGGTAAGTTGGAAAACCTTCACCATAATACCATTCATTAAAAAATGCAGTAAAATCTTTTCCTGAAATAGTCTCTGCTATTTCTTTAAAATCTGCCGCTTGAGCAGTTCCTCCACCATATGTTGATTGATAGGTTTGCAAAACATCAAAAAACTGATCGTCATTATCAATTAAAAAACGTAAAGTGTGCACAATTGCTGCTCCTTTATCATAAGTTAATCGCCCACTGAATATACGCCCTACATTTAATGAATCTTCCACCCATACAGATCCTCCGTTCTCACTCATAATATTGAAGTGACGTCCACCCATTGAACTCACCTCTTCTCCTGGATAATGTACTGCAAGCATTAACTCTTCTGAATAAGAAGCAAATCCTTCGTTTAACCATATATCTGACCAAGATGCACAAGTTACATTATCTCCAAACCATTGATGCCCTAATTCGTGCGCTGTTAAACCTGGAGTAAAATATCCTTGCGTTGTCATAGTTTGATGCTCCATTCCTCCGCTTAATGGCGCCATACAATGTCCATACTTTTCATTCGCGAAAGGATAAAGTCCGAAAAGGTCAGAGTATAACTCTATAAAATCCACCGTTTCATTGATATCAGATTCAAAATAAGGCAAACAGGCAGGATTATCATAAATAAAATTTTGAACCATAATTGGCTCTGCAGCACCATCAGGCTCAGCGTAAATAGTGTATTCAACATATTCTGCTACTGCAATAGAAATCAAATAATAATCAATTGGATAATAAGTTTTCCACTCATATCTTTTTTTATCAGGCGCTACATCAACCACAGCTGTTAGTAGACCATTTGATCCAGCCATATTGCTTTCATTCGTTGTTACAAAAGTATATACTGAATCTATTTTATCCGTTAAAGACTGTTTACACGGAAACCACTCATAAGCTGCGAAAGGTTCACTTAAACTCCAAGTAGCCTGATTCCCCCATGACGGTGATGAATCATTATTCATTCCTCCATTACCAAGTGGGCCGCCACCAGAAGGAGGGCTTCCTTCATAAATTACTTCAATAAAAAAGTGATCTCCCTCTTCATAATCAACAGGAACAATAACAGCTGATTCATCTCGAGTAAAAGGAACCGCTGTTGTTCCATTTAGCAAAATATCATCAATCCATAAGTCATCCCACAATTCAAACAATAACGTATCTAAAATTGGCGATAACACCTCTACGTGCATTTGAACAGCTCCTTCAACATAGGTTGAAGTACGCTCAATATTCAAATCTAATTTGTAAAAATGTACGTTGTAATTTTCTGTTAAATCAATATAATGATCGCTCAACCTATCAGACCTCATGTCTGCATGGTGATGCGATTTTAACCTAGAACAATCGTGGCTGCTTTGAGAATGCGCCAACATTGAGCAAAACCCGAACGTTAAAGCGGATATAACTAATTTCAATTTCATGGAAAGTATTTTCTATAAAGATAAAGAAAACAAATCGATATAAAATTGAAACTGAAGACGGTTGACTAAAGAGGGCCGTTTAGCAATTTAAAGGCAGCCTATAAAAAACGTTCTTTTGAAATATCTAACCAAGAAAGAATAGAGTTGCAAAAAATGTTCTCTACATCTGCTTTTGAAATATCGCTCTCCTCTATAAACTTACCAATCTCTAAATCTCCCAATGGAAAAGGATAATCTGTCCCCAAACAAACCTTATTAGAACCTTGAATTTTTAAAATATATTTCAATAAATCAATATCATGTGTTATACAGTCCGTCCAAAACTTACCTAAATATTCACGCGGATTTACATTATTGTCAACAGCTACTAAATCTGGTCTACAGTTAAACCCATGCTCTATTCGGCCAATTGTTGGAATAAATGAACCTCCCGCATGAGAAGCTAACACTCTTAATTTTGGCAATCTTTCTAGAACTCCACCAAAGATTAATGAAGCCATTGCTCTTGATGTTTCAGCTGGCATCCCTACCAACCATGGCAACCAATATTTTTCCATGCTATCAAACCCCATCATTTCCCATGGGTGAATCATAATAGCAATGCCTAATTCTTCACAAGCTTCAAAAATTGGAAAAAACTGCGGATCGCTTAAATTTTTATCATTGATATTTGAACCAATTTGAATTCCATCAATTTTTAGTTCATTTTTCAAACGGTGTAGCTCTTGAACCGCAAGGTCAGTATCCTGCATTGGAATTGTACCCAACCCAACATAATTCTTAGGATAACGTACTTGTAAATCAGCAATATGATCATTCAAAAATCGACTTAACTCTAAAGTATCTTTTCCTTTTGCCCAATACGAGAACATTACAGGAACGGTACAAACAACCTGTACTTGCGTATTAAATTTCTCATAATCAGCCATACGCACATCTGCATCCCAACAATTCTCTTCGATTGTTCGAAAATAGGCGTTACCTTTCATCATGTCAGCTAAGCCTGGCTTTTGCTGTTTTAACCAAATAAAATCACCATATCCAAATTTTTCCGTCCAATTTGGCATTTCCGGCGGAAGGATATGTGTATGCATGTCGATTTTTAACATAGACTTGTCTCAAGAAAATTAAGTGTCCTCCAAAGATAGAATTAACTTTTAGGATGTAAAGGAATCAATAGATAAAATTTAAAAATTCAGCAAAGGCCTTTCAACTTATTTACGGCGCAGTTTAATAAACTTCTTCATTTTGTCATTTTCAATAACCACAGACAGGTTATAATGAGCAATTTTCCAAGTTCCATTTACTTTTTTTAGAACACCACTCCCTCGGCACTCTTCCATTTGTGTGCCCAAGGATTCTTCAAACCAAGCAATACTTTGGTCTTCAGAAAAATACCAATTACGCCAATTCGTTTTAAAGTCCCAAGTTGATTTCCGTTCAAAATAAGGTTTACAAAAATCAGAAAAAGTAGATTTTGTCCAACGCTCTCTGGGATCAGTTCCTAAATAAATAAAATCATCTGCCATGAAATTGAAATAGGCGTCATAGTCAAATATTGCCACATCATTATGCCATTTATTTAAATAAATATCCATAGATGTTTTGTCCTCTTTTTTTGGGAAACCATCCTTAAAATCGGAACTGTAAACACTTTCAATCTTAAGCTCTCCTTCCCTTTTGGTTAAACAAAAATGATCTAATCCACTATGAGAATAAGTGCCTTCAATATAGAATTCAAAATAAACATCAACATAAGCCAAACCACTTTCAAATTCATACACCTTTAATTGATTGATTTCTTCAGAAAAATAATCGCTCTTAAATTTGGGACAAACTCCAAAAAATTCAGAAAGAGGCAAATCCCACACGTCATTTTCTCCAACATGTTTCACTCGGCAATTAGGATGAAAATAATCTACCATATCCGTTGAATCCCCTTTATTTAATGCCCCATAAAATGAGCGCATCATTTCAGTAATATTCTCTGTTGAAAAACCAATTTGAACAATTATTAATACTCCGAATAGAAACAAATACCGCATACCATTTAACTTAATTAAGAACCAATTATCAAACAAATCTAAAATTATTACAAAACATCCCTATTTTTGTTATCGATAAAATTTAAAATTATGAAAATAAAATCATGGTTATTTGGTGTTGCCGGATTATTGTCAATTACAGTTTCGGCCCAAGAACGACAAAAAGTTGAATATCTTGAGTACAATCTAGACAATGGTATCCACGTTATTCTACACGAAGATCACTCCACACCAATTGTTGCAGTGACTATGATGTATAAAGTAGGTTCTAAAAACGAAAAGGTTGGAAGAACTGGATTTGCTCACTTTTTTGAGCATCTAATGTTTGAAGGAACAACAAATATAGACCGACACTCATACGACAAGTTTGTTGAAGGGGCAGGCGGGGCATTAAACGCTAACACTTCGCAAGACAGAACTTTTTATTATGAACTATTGCCCTCTAATCAACTAGAGCTTGGTTTATGGCGTGAGTCTGAACGATTGTTACATGCTAAAGTTGAAAACATTGGTATTGAAACACAGCGCGAAGTTGTAAAAGAGGAAAAAAGACAAAGAATGGATAACCAACCTTATGGTTCATTCATGTATGAAATTTTTAGAAGAGCCTATAAAGAACATCCTTACAGATGGGTTCCTATTGGAAGCATGGAAGATTTGGATGCTGCCGAGGAAGCTGACTACGTTAATTTTTACAGAACTTTTTATGTACCGCACAATGTAACGCTTTCAATTGCTGGTGATATTGATGTAACTCAAGCTAAAAAGTGGATTGATTTATATTTTGCCTCTATCCCGAATGGAGAAAAATTAAACATTTACCGTGATAGGGAATTTCTTTCAGCTACTGCTTTTAATAAAAAGTATGAAGGTAAAGTTGCTGCCAAAGTTTTAACGTCTGCTGCTTTTGATTCTGATTTCAGCGGAGACATGTCTACAGAAGATTTCATTAAAAAATATTTTCCAAAAGCAAGCGAAAAGCCAATTGCTGTTCCAAGACCTACGATTAAGGAAGGTTTATTAAAAGAAGAAATTAGAGACACTATCTATGATAACATTCAGTTACCAGCTGTTGCAATAGCATATAGAACGCCGGAACTTAAACATAAAGACAAATATGCGGTAGATATGTTAACCATGCTACTAGCGCAAGGTAACAGTTCTCGTCTTGTTAAAAATGTAGTTGAAAAAGAGCAAAAAGCTGTAATGGCGGTTTCATTTCCTTTCCCTTTAGAAGATCCAGGAATAGCTATTAATTTAGCAATAGCAAATATGGGAGATGATCCTGCTGACTTAGAAAAATCGATTGATGCTCAAGTTAAGTTAATTCAAACCGAATTAATTTCTGATCAAGAGCTGCAAAAATTAAGAAACATGATTGAAAGTGATTTTGTTTCTTCTAATTCAACCATGGCTGGAATTGCAGAGTCTTTAGCTGATTATTATGTATACCAAGGTGATACTGAATTAATCAATACAGAATTAGATCGATACATGGCAGTGACAAAAGAAGACATAAAACGCGTTGCAAACGCTTATTTTAATTCAAATAACCGAGTAGTTCTTTACTATTTACCGAAACCAACAGAAGGAAACTAAACAGTAAAATTATTCTAAAAAAAATTCGGTTAAAAAATTAAATTATATCAAATGAAAAAATTATTATTAATCCTCACAATAATCAGTCTAAGTAGTTCTGTAATTGCACAGTTAGACCGTTCGGTTGTTCCTACTGCTCAGCCTAACCCAGAAATAAAAATTGAAATCCCAGAATCCATGACATTTTCGAATGGATTAGAGGTTATTATGGTAGAAAACCATAAACAACCTGTGGTATCATTTCAGTTATTTGTAGATTATCCAGACGAAATGCAAGGAGAGCTAGCAGGTGTAAACAGCATTTTTGGAGAATTACTTTCTGCAGGTACTCAGCGTACTCCTAAAGATCAATTTGATGAACAAATTGATTATATCGGAGCAACATTCGCAACTAGCCCTAGAGGTTTTTATGCATCTTCATTGAAAAAGCATACTTCCAAACTACTTGGTTTAATAAATGAAGTATTAATGAGTCCTGCATTTCCTCAAGAGGATTTTGACAGAGTTATTTCTCAATTTGAATCTAGTTTAGCTGCTACAGCATCAGATGCTGGTACAATTTCATCTAACGTGTCATCCGTAGTTAACTACGGAGCTAACCATCCGTATGGTGAAGTGATGACAGATGCTACTTTAGCAAATATTAGTTTAGATGATGTGAAAGCTTTTCATAAAAAGTATTTCATCCCTAACCACGCTTATTTAGTAATTGTTGGAGATATCACTAAAGATGATGTTAAACGTTATACAAGTGAATATTTCGAAACTTGGCCAAAAGGTGAAGAACTAACTGCTGCAGACTATGCTGTTCCTCAGGCAAAAGGAAACAATGTCTATTTTGTAAACAAACCTGGAGCTGTTCAAAGTGTCATCAACATAACGCACTCAGTTAAATTAACTCCTGGGCATGAAGATGAAATCAAACTAAAAGTTTTAAATCAAGTATTAGGTGGTGGGAGTTTCTCAGCACGTTTAATGTCAAACTTAAGAGAAGATAAGGCCTATACTTACGGTTGTTACTCAAACTTTAAAAGTGATAAACTAATTGGATCATTTTCTGCAAGCGGAAGCTTCCGAAATGAAGTTTCTGACAGTGCTATTGTTCAAATATTAGCAGAAATTGCAAGAATTGCTGATGAAGAAGTTTTAGATAAAGAGTTAGACCTTGTAAAAAAATCAATTACAGGAGCATTTGCAAGATCATTGGAAAAACCCGAAACCATTGCAAGGTTTGCACTAAACACAATTCGTTATAATTTACCAGCTGACTATTATGCAACTTATTTGCAAAGACTTGAGCGTATTACAAAGCAAGACTTAATCCTAGTTGCTTCAGAATATTTATCTCCTAAAAACTTAAATATTGTAGTTGTTGGGAATGAAGATATTGCTGAAAGCTTAACTGCTTGTGATACAGATGGAAAAGTAACATATAAGAATGACGACGGTGAAGATGGTGAAAGATTAAA
>CAKZPK010000371.1 GCA_937139035.1 uncultured Crocinitomix sp.
TTAAGGTCCAAATAAGCGACACCCAAACGATAATTTAAATCAATTATTGTAGCTTCTTGCTCCCCCGTTTTTGAGTAAATCGCAAGTGATTTAAGTGCATACTTAATCGTTGAATCAGGATAAACATCACTATAGGTTTTACTTAATTCGTAGAATAAATCTCCTCTTTCTTTTAGAGCTTTGTTTTTACCCAATTCGGAATAGATACTATCTATTTTTTCATAGTTAATGCTTTGACCTGAAACGGAAATACTATTTACACAAAGTGCAAACAAAAGAAAAGCTATTAGTCTCACAAATAATTATTTGAATCAATAAAATTAGTGAATTATTTAAAAAAAGTATCTCCAAAATTTATTTTAAAGACTCAGATGAATCATTCGAAACAAAAAAATAGATGCGTTAAATTTTCAGGTCTTATAGAAGTGATATATAGTGCGCAAAAAGTTTTAGTTGTTGGAGAAAAGAAGGTTAAATAATTGCCCCTTTCATTCCGCAAAACAAATCAAATCTCACTTGGGTTAACACCCTTATACTTTTTAAAAATTCGATTAAAATGACTTGCATCTACAAAGCCCGTTTTGTCCGCCACTTCAGAAACATTTAAGCTGGTTTGTTTCAATAAGCGCTCAGCCATGTTCAACTTTGTTTGAATCACATATTGTTTAATAGAAATGCCTGCGTGCTTTTTAATAAAAACACTCACATAATTTGGCGACATATTAAAAACGCGTGCAATCGTTTTAATTGTAATCTTGTCCTTATCAGCAATGTTTTGCCTGATATAGGTTAACACTGCATCTATCTTCTCTTTTTCAGTAATACTGGAATTCGGAATGCTTTCCATACTGGATTTCAAATTTCGCGAAACAACAATCAATAAAGCGCCAAACAACTCCATCAACATATTTCTATTATAAACCTGATTTCCTTCTACCTCGTTCTTAATCAAAGTGTATAAACCAAACAGCTGATTTTTGTCCTGTTCATACGCCACAATACTTTCGGGAATAATATTTTCATGAAAAATAACGGTATCCAAATTTTTACGCCAATACTTACTTGAATTAGAATTGGCCTTATCCAAAAACAACTGTTCTGTAAATTTTATAATCCCAAACCTTGTCGCTTCTGCAATTACAAATTCATGTTCATCTTTCGGGGTTAAGAAAAATACATCCCCCTCTTTATAGTCAATTATACTATCATTAAAAATATGTTGTCCACTCCCCTTTAGTATAAAAGTTAATTCAAAAAAATTATGCTTGTGTTTGGGATAACCCCATTCACTCACGGAATCAAACTCCAATACATCAATTGACTTTGTTATATAAAATCGCGTGGCCATTTTTCAAACACATATTTGTACAAATATATCATGAATTTATACAAGTGCCATCTATATCTATCAACCTAACTTTGCTGAAGTAAAAACAAAACAATGATTAGTAAAAAAGAAATATTAGTTCTATTAGCAATCACAGCTTTATTAGGCAGCTGTAATCAACCATTAGAAACAACAAACAATCCTATTGAAAAGGAAAGTACAAACGCAACATTTTGGCCAAACGGCGCCCAATTAGTAATTTCCTTCTCCATGCAATTTGAAACTGGTGGACAGCCACAAGGAGCCGAAAGTCCTTTTTCGGGCAATCCATTGCCAATTGGCAACCCAGATTTACCTGCAGAAAGTTGGTTTAGATATGGCGCTAAAGAAGGAATATACCGCATGCTTAACCTATGGGAAAAGCACGATATTAAAGTCACCTCACACGTTGTAGGCGAAGCAGCTATAAAATATCCAGAAGTTGCCCAAGCCATTGCAGCAGGTGGTCATGAAATTGCTGCCCATGGCATTGCTTGGAATGATCAATGGAATTTAAGTTATGAAGAAGAATTGGCTTTTGTTAAAGCAGGTATAGACACCGTTGAGACAATTACAGGTCAGCGTGGCATAGGTTATAATTGCAATTGGTTGCGCCGCAGCCCAAATACACTAAAAGTATTGCAAGAACTTGGCTTCCTTTATCATATAGATGATTTAAGTCGTGACGAACCTTTTATTACAAAAGTACGTGACAAAAACTTTGTTGTAATGCCTTACACTTTGCGTAATAATGACATTGTAAACATTGCAGGAAAAAATTGGAGCCCTGATCAATTTTTAGCACAACTAAAAGCAGAATTTGACCAATTGTATGCTGAGGGTTCGACCAGACGAAGAATGATGAGCATCAGTCTGCATGATAGAATTGGTGGCAGTCCAGCAGTTGTAAATGTTGTTGATCAGTTTATTGAATACGCCAAGCAGCACGAAGGTGTAGCGTTTATGCGTAAAGATGATATTGCAAAAATGATAAAAGACGATCCCAATACACCTATTGATAATTCAGAAATGGAATACAATAATTAGGCCCCACACACCCCTCTCGTTATTCAATCAATTTACAGTAAAAAACAATGAAAAATTAGTAAAATGAAAAACATAATCACATTATTAACACTTGCATTAACAACACTTGTCCATGCACAAAACAAACTCCCTTTTCAGTTAGAAAAAGGTTGGGAACTCAGTGGATTTGAAAATCCAGAAAGTGTTGTTTTAGACACAAAAAATAACGTATTGTACGTTTCTAATGTAAACGGAGAAGCCACAGCAAAAGATGGCAATGGCTATATCTCTAAAATAAGTCTTGAAGGAAAAATAATTCAACAAAAATGGATTGACGGCTTAAACGCTCCCAAAGGTCTTACGATCTATAAAGATCAGTTATATGTTACCGATATTGATCAAATAATCCAAATTGACATCAACACGCAACAAACTACCAGTTTCGAAGCTAAAAACGCCACCTTTTTAAATGATATTACGGTAGACAAAAAAGGAAATGTATACGCTTCTAATACATTCGGTTTTAGTGGAATTTATAAACTGCCAAAAAAAGGAGAAAGAGAAGTTGAACTTTGGTTAAAAACAGAGGGCCTAAACATGCCCAACGGACTCTACGTTGCTAAAAACAAACTTTTTGTTGCTGGCTGGGGACAAAACATGAATCCTGAAACCTATGAAACACAAGTAAATGGTAAATTATTAAGCATTGATTTAAAAACTAAAAATGTTGAAAGCATTACTCAACCTGTCGGAAATTTAGATGGATTAAGTCAAACATTACATGGCTTTTTAATGACAGATTGGTTGGCGGGTAGACTACTCTATTACTCCACTAAAAGTAAGACAACAACAGAGGTTATTTCCTTGTCTAAAGGAAGTGCCGACACCTACTTCCATAAAAAAACAAAGTCTGTTTACATTCCATTAATGCTTGATAATAAATTGGTAAAGTATCATTTTAAAAAATAATCCATGAAAGCAACACCACAACAATCCGCCTTAGCATTGCTTAGAATAGCCATGGGCATTAATTTTTTAGGGCACGGCTTAGTACGATTTTCTAAGTTAGATAGCTTTAGAGATTGGATGGCAACTACATTTCAAGACAGTTTAATCCCCGCTTGGTTAGTAACAATTTGGGGAAGCATATTACCTTTTTTAGAATTTGGAATCGGGTTATTATTAGTCTTGGGTTTATTCACCTATAGGGCAAGTATAGCAGGTGCTCTAGTAATTATAATTTTATTACTAGGCTCCACATTAATTGAAAATTGGGATTGGGCAGGAATGCAAATGATTTACGCCTTGTGTTTTTATTTCATCATCAATAATACAGACCAAAACCATTGGTCTATTGATAAACTCATACAAGCACAAAAATGATTATTAAAAAGCTAAATAAAAGTGGGAATTGGAAAACCTATTGGACAAAGGAATTAAAAAACGCTCTTAATAAATCTTCTAACAGCACTACCGTCGGTCAAAATTTAATTTTAGAAACAGATACATTCAACGTATGGAGCATCCATTTAAAAAGTGGACATTCATTACCTTTTCACAAGCACAACAAACCCTATTTCTATATCGCCATTAACAACGGAAAATCTCGTTCATTTTATGCAGACGGAAGCGTAATAGAAACTGAATATATAAAAGACGATATAATGCACTTTAAAGGTTTAAATGAGCATAATTCTTTTATCCATAATCTAGAAAATATAGGTGAAACGACCTTAATTTTCACAACTGTAGAATTTAAGTAAAATGAACAAAAAATACTCTCATGCTCTTTACCACTCCATGCTTGTTGGCTTAATTGCTGCAATTGTAATGTTAATTTCTGGTTGGCTATCGTTAAAAGCCTGGGTCATATTTTTTGGTTGGGCAAATTACTTTTTGCATGTATGCAATTTTAAAAAATCATTTAAAATGTTATTTGCATTCTCAATAGGAATAATCATTGCCATGCTCGGGTCGTACCTCATCAATTATTTAAATATAGTTGCACCAAGTCATACAGAAATATATATTAGCGCCTTTGTCGTTTTTTGGATCGCAACAATCTTAATTTTCCTTGAAATTATAGAAGACTGGGGAGAATTTGTACCTGCTACATTCTTAGGCACTGTACTTTTCTTTGCATCAAATGTCACTTTTACAACCATTGTTCCCCAATTATTAATACCGCTACTAATTGGAACATTCGCGGGTTTTACAACTCTATTTTGTAGAGAAAAATTAACTCAATTATTAAACTTTAAAAAGTAATTAAAATGAAAAACACATTATTCACCACATACAATATGAACGGAATTTCATTAGAAAATCGTTTTTTAATGGCTCCAATGACGCGTTCTCGCTCCTCACAACCTGGAGACATTCCCAATGCTTTAATGGCAGAATATTATGGGCAAAGAGCTTCCGCCGGCATTATTATTTCAGAGGCTACACAAGTATCATTGCAAGGAAAAGGCTATGCAAAAACACCTGGAATTTATACTAAAGAACAAATTGAAGGTTGGAGGCTAGTGACAGATGAAGTTCACAAAAAAGGAAGCAAAATATTTTTACAATTATGGCATGTCGGCAGGGTGTCTAGCTCGCAAGTAAATGGTTTGCAACCAATAGGACCTTCAGCAAAGATTGCTAACGAAACCACTGTTTATATCTTTGACGGAGCACCAAACGGAGATGCCACTTTTGTTCCTGTAGAAACGCCCAAAGCAATGACAAAAGCCGATATTGCTCAAGTGATTAAAGAGTTTAAAAATGGTGCCAAAAATGCAATTGAAGCAGGTTTTGATGGCGTTGAAATTCATGGTGCCAACGGCTATTTAATTGATCAGTTTTTAAGAAGTAATTCTAACCTTCGTACAGATGAATATGGGGGGAGCAAAGAAAACCGTATCCGAATATTAACTGAAATCACGCAAGCCGTAGTAACTGAAATTGGGGCAGAAAAAACGGGTGTGCGCTTATCACCATTCATTAGCTTTAAGGATATGAATGACCCTGAAATTTTGGACACCATCATGAGCGCAGCCAAGGAACTTGAAAAGGTTGGAGTAACCTACATTCATTTGTGTGAAGCCGATTGGGATGATGCACCTTTAATTCCTGAAAATTTTAGAATTAACCTAAGAAAAACCTTCAGTAATACCATTATTGCAACAGGTAATAAAACACCTAATGAGGCTAATGAACTACTGGGGAATAATCTGGTTGATTTAGTAGGGTTTGGTAGAAAACTTTTAACCAATCCAGATTACCCTAATCGAGTAAAAACAGATGCCCCTATGAATGAAATTAGTGATTCGCATACATTATTTGGTGGTGGCACAGCAATAGGTTATACGGACTATCCTTTTCTCAAAGATTAGTTAAGAACTATATCTCTGCTATGGATAAATCAATCTAAAAATACATTTCTGAAAACGCCTTATATCTTAAACGTGATATGGCCACTATTTCACCGTTTTTCATAACTAATGACTTATTAAGTTTACTTTTTTTAATGTGATCAATCTCTGATAAGTTGACTAAAAAAGATTTATGAGTTCTAAAAAAAGACGTTGAAATTGAAGTAATTTCTGTTTCAAAATTATTGAGTGTTATTGAACTCAAAATCGACTTGTTTTTTTCCGTGAAAAAGATGGATGTATAATTTCCTTCTCCTTTAAAATGAGAGATGCTTTTGATAGGGATTTTATAAGTTGCATCACTATTATTAACTATAATAATGTCGTTTAACTTCGTTTTTTCTGACACTAAATCATCTGCAGTTATACGGTTTTTTAGTCCTTCTAAATCTTCTATTCCAATTGGCTTTAGCAAATAATCATAAGCACCTTTTTTAATCGCCTTAATGGCAAACTGATGATATCCTGTAGTAAATACTATTTTGAAGTTATAATTAAACTTTTCGATTAAGGGCAACAAATCAAAACCCGAAGTTTCATGATCAATAACGATATCTAAAAAAATCAAATCTGGTTGGTATTCTTTAATTAAAAAGGCCGCCTCCGTTAAATCTTTTGTACTTCCAATAATTTTGATGCCTGCTCCAAAAACGCTTGCTAAATTTTTAGAGAGGACACTTACAGCATCTTGTTCATCATCAATTATAATCGCTTTAATCATATACTTAATCAAATATTGGTAGTTGAAATGATATTTTGGTCCCTAAATTTCCGGATTCCGCTATGCCATCTTCCATTAAAATTATATTGGCTTTTTTTGAGTACACCGCTATTCGTTTTTTCAACACCTCAATTCCAAAAGATTGTTCGTTTTTATTGCTGCCTTTTTCTTGAATAGATTTTGCCCTTCCCACACCATTATCAATTACTGATACCAACATATAATCTTGCTCTTTTACAATTTTCAGTTGTACAATTCCTTCATAGTTTATTTTTAAAAAACCATGAAGTATACTATTCTCTATTAAAGGTTGAATGAGAAAGCTTGGAATCTTATATTTCATCAATTCATCAGCAACCTCAATCTCAAAGTCAAAATTCTTATTCCTCAACTTTTCAAGAATCAAAAAATTATTCAAAAATTCAACCTCCTTTTTAATTGGTATCAAGTTTTCTTGACTGTTTTCAAGTGTTAGTCGCATCAACTTAGAAAAGTTTACTAAATATTTTTGTGCTTGCTCTGTATTATTATTTCCAATGAAATTATGAATGGAGTTTAAAGAGTTAAAAAAGAAGTGAGGATTCATTTGCAATTGCAAAGCTTGTTTTGTTAAACGGCTCAATTCTTTTTCATTTTTATTTTTTCTTATTCTATACAATAGATAAAAAAGTATAAACAATATAATTACAGAAATTCCAGCATAAAGCAAGTAATTTCTAAAGCGTAAGGTTTCTATTTCTTGTTGCTGAACGTTATTACTAAGTGTAAGAATTTCTTTTTCTTTTTCAACCGTTTTATACTTGGTATCCATTTCAATTGTCTGCGCAGCAATACCCTCATTCCTTACAACAGTGTGTTGAAAGAGGTAATCGTCAAAATAATACCCTTTATTTTGTAAATATGCTCGTATGATATTTTCGCGCGCTTTTTGTGAAACCTGATGGTCATTTTCTTGCTGAGCGATTGCTAGTGCTTTTTCGGAATAATAAAGACCTTCTTTCCAATTTTCTAATCTGATTTCAAGTTGCGCTAAATAAATATAAAGCGTTGTTCTTTGGTGTTCCCATTTGAGTGAGGATTCAATGATTTCTTCACCTTGGGTAAAATAATAGCGAGCAGAATCAAATTCAGTTAATCTTGTTTTAATATCACCGAGTTGCAATTGAGATACTGGATTTTCCCAATACCCAATAGACTTAATGCCATAATAATTGGCAGAATCCAACTGGTTTAAATTGGTAAAATCTCTTGAAAGACTATAATAAACTTGCCCCAATGCCGACACTGTTTCTGGATGATTATGTAAAATATCCGATAAATTATCTCGGTCCATTTCTAATGCCTCATTAAATTTCCCCAGCCCCGTATAAATTGTAGAAAGTAGCCCGTAGATATTGTTTTTTGGCAAGTTATGTTCCTCACAAATTGCAAGCGTGTTTTGAGCAAGCTCAATCCCCTCATCTAATCTCCCTTGCGAAACAAGAGGTTGGGCACGATATAAGTTTAGCCTTAATTGATGTTGAGGGAGAATATGCTCGAAATAATTAAGATCAATAATTGCAGATATTTCATCCGCCTCGTCAAACTTACCTAATTCAAGATATGAGATACATAAATAAGTAACCGCTAAACCTTCTGTTGGCAAATCATTTTTCTGTTGGCAAAACCGCGCAATTTCTTTTAACCTCGTCACCCGATCCTCAAATAAAGGAGTTGATCTGTTTTCTTGAATAAGGCGCATCACTTCCTCATTTTTAACCGAATCAGACAATTGCTCAAAATTCAAAATCAGATCTTGAGAGAAAGCGGACAGGATAAGGAAAAAGTATATGCTGCTTAGTAAATACCTCATATATAATGGAAATTCTTCAATATTTAAATCGCTACAAAAGTAGATAAAATTAAATCAGCACTATATCCAAATTCATCTTTCAAATCTCTTTTTCGCCCTATTTCTGTCACGTAAAACACGTCCCAATATTGCCCTAAAATGCATTACACAACTATATACATGCATCTGCCATAATAAACCACACACTACACGTATCTCCCCGTGTTTTTAACAAGTTCGAAAATTGCCCTTCATAACTTTGCATTTAAAATTGAAATATACATTATATGAAATCAAACGTATTAATTACAGCGGCAGGTGCCATTTTAGTAACAATAGGTACATTTTTACCTTGGGTAGAAGTGTTAGGAATAGGTGCCAGTGGATGGGTTAATGGAGCAGCTCTGCCAATGTTCATTATTGTGCTTGGTCTTTTATGCTTAGGACTAAATTTTATTGCAAAAAAATGGGGCAAAATAGTTTCCATCATTTTATCATTATTGATTCTTTTAGTTGGCTTTGCCTTCGTCGCTTCTTTTTCAGAAAGTGGAGAATCTGCAGCTAGTGGATTATGGATCATTATTGCAGGAGGATTAGTGATTCTTGTTGGATCTATCGCTGGATTAATAGCAAAAAAAGAGAGCAGTCCCACTGCATAAAAATCAATTCATTCAAAATATCGTTATGAAAAAAAGCATTCTCTTAACTTTTGCACTTGTTGCAACACTTTGTTCCACTGCACAAATTAAGTTTACTACTGCAGATTTTAAACAAGCCATTACAACAATTAAAGGGCTTCCAATTTGTGATACAAATGCCATTGGAATCACCATTCCTTTAGATGACAAGATTAATAAGTATGACAAAGTTGAAATTAGTTTACTGGTTAGAGCAAAAGGGTCAGACGATCCTTTTCTACAAAAAGAGGTTTCTAATTTCTCTACACTGCAATACTATCCAAAATCAAAAAAATTTATTGATTATTTTGATGGTAGCACCAAAATCGAATTTTATCTAAAAAAGCCACTTGGTTCTGATGCAAGCGCCTTGTTCTCAAATCCAGCTCTTTGTTATGATGCCGAAACTGCAGATATTTATATGAGTTACGAATATAAAGTTGTTGTGCGTGGACTTGAAAAATCGGGTACAGAAACTTATTGGAGCGATTATTCTGAAAGCATAAAAACCAGAGACATTTTAAAATTTGCAAAAAACATATACACGTCAGATGTATTTTACTTTGCCATTGGGCCTGACGATCAAACTTTCATTGATAAGAGAGAATTACTGATTAAGCAGTATAATGATAGAATGGCGCGTGCTGATGAAATTAAAGAAATGTATTCTATCCAAGTCAATACACCAGTCGGTGTGGCTACACCTAGAATTGATGTTTACAATGCTTACCTCATTCTTCGTGCAAAACTATACGAAACTGAGGATTATGACCGATTGGATAAAGTTGATGCAAAAATGCTAAGTATTAAAAAGAAATATTTGAAACTTGGAATTAAGTTAAATAGCATTAAAGATCCAGATGCGATTTATGAGGAAATCATGAATTTTCCTTACTAACGAGTAGGTGCAAAGACTTTTAAAAATGAAAAGTAAACTATTACCAATACTTGTCTTAATATTTGTTTCGCAAATAGGCGTTTCACAAGTTCAAAATTTCCCAACCGAAACATGGGAAAAAATAGAGCATCCCACACTTTATGGTTGGGATGCGAATAAACTTGGTGCCCTTGAGG
The DNA here is from genome assembly GCA_937139035.1 of uncultured Crocinitomix sp. Lineage (GTDB taxonomy): Bacteria > Bacteroidota > Bacteroidia > Flavobacteriales_D > Crocinitomicaceae > Crocinitomix. The sequence goes on from CAKZPK010000371.1 coordinate 10,115, forward strand.
AGTACGTTATTGACAGTACCTCCACTACTGGTATGATGATTATTCAAAACGGAAAAGTAGTTTTTGAGTATGGTAATGTTTCGGAAAACAGTTATATCGCATCTTGTCGTAAAAGCATATTAGCAATGCTTTATGGCAAATATGTGGCTGATGGCACCATTCAATTGGATAAAACATTAGAAGATTTAGGCATTTCTGTTGATGGTTTACTCCTTGAAAAGGAAAAAAAAGCGACCATTAAAGACATCATTTCAAGCCGATCTGGAATTTATCTGCCAGCTGCAAATCCTGGCGACATGATTAATTTAGCTCCAGAAAGAGGAAGTGTTAACCCAGGAGAGTATTGGGTTTATAATAATTGGGATTTCAATATGGCAGGATACATATTTGAGCAAGAGACCAAAAAAAACATCTATGATGAAATAGAATCTCAGTTTGCAATTCCATTACAAATGGAAGACTGGGATAGATCACTTCAAGAAAAAGATGGAGATGATTTGGTCACCGATATTATGGCGTATCATATTTACTTTTCAACCCGAGATATGGCTAGAATTGGTCTATTAATGTTGAATAAGGGGAAATGGAACAACGAGCAAATCATCCCAGAATACTGGGTGGAGGAAATGGTTAAACCGTGGTCCTCATTTGAGAATTTAGACCAGTTAAATCCCAACATTAAAAATGAATTAACACATTATTCTTATGGATATATGTGGTGGCTTTGGGACAACCCTAAGCATGATGTTTTAAAGGGGGCATATACTGCGCAAGGCGCCTGGGGACAAAACATAACTGTAATTCCAAAAATTAATGCGGTAATCGTAATTAAAACAAACGATTTGTATTCGAGACAAAGTGGAAACCACAATTACATGATTGATGAAATTGCTCGAATTTATAATCCTCAATTAAAGGAAAGCTTAGAATATTTAACCAAAAGTATAATTGCAAATGATGTAGCTCAATTTGTAAAGGACTACCGAAAATCACCGCCCAATGCAAGTCAGGCAGATTTTCAAGGTGTTTTAAATAGGTTGGGGTATCAATATCTGGGATTGAAAGAATTTGAAAAAGCATTGGCCATTTTTAAACTAAATACAGAACAGCATCCTACATCTTGGTTAGTATTTGATAGTTTAGCTGAGGGTTATTTTAGAAGTGGTAATTATAATGATGCTTTAAAATACTATGAAAAAGCACTTGCACTAAATCCGAATAACGAATGGAATAATAATGCACGAGTAACATTCATAATTGAGCGAATAAAGCAGAAAAAATAATGAATTCCAATAGCACGGGCTTGAACTGATTAATACAATTAAAGCGCATGGTAAAATCTCTTTTCTTATATTATTACTCAGAAAAAGGTTACAGTCTAGGACTTTTTTTTACAATTGGATATCTTGCTTCAATGATCACTTTGCTTCTTTTAGGTTTAGTGTGTTTATCAGAATCGATTCTTGATGATGGTATATTAAAGTCAATATTTAGCGGAAATGTTTCATTCGGAAATAATAGCCGCGGATTGATACAATTGAGCGGCAAATTATTCGTTATTTTACTTTTAATTGTCTTAGCTGGATTATTATATATTCCTTCTTATTTTTTTTATAAAAATTGGACGGTTGATTTCGATAAAATGGACCATTTGGATCGGCAAAAAACGATTTCACAAGGAAAAAAAGTAATGAATATTTTTGGAATTTTTGCTGTACTTATTTCTGTAGGAGGAGTATTTATTATGATAGCAAATTTTAGCTAATGGATATTAAATAAACGAAACTAATACAGTTCAAAACAATACACCTTAAATGTTAAAACATTAACAAAAAATGAAACCGATTATAATTTATTTCCTTCTCTTTTTTTCAATATCCTCATTTGGCCAAGTATCTCATGAAAGGATGAAAATTACATTGGAGAAATACATGGAGCAAAGTACTATTCAAACTGATAGTTCTTTCAAAATAGTTGATTTGAATAGAGGAAAAATAAGTGCTCCAAAAAACTGCATAAACACAAGAACCGGCACTAAAGATTCTGATAAAGGTAAGTTGAAAATAAGTGAATTATTAATCCATTATGATATTGGTTTTTCAGCTGGAACCTTTATTCATTCAGGCATGAAAAATGACTGCATTTGGTACAGAGAAATAGTGCTTAATGGAAATGAGATGATAGTTGGACTTCAAAAAACTGAATATAAGACTACGCTAGTTGTAACTGTATATGGTGATTTAGATACCATGTGTTTTCCTGCCAACTTTAGAGCAAAGGTGAAAAATGAAAATGACATAAAAACACTGTTGGACATTGCCGTAAGTTATGAAGCTAAATTATAAATCCTAATTTTGAATTGTATTTCAAAAACCATAATATTATTCATCATAAATGATAAAGTATTTTAGAATAATAGTAGCACTCTTTTTTGTGCAATACAGTTTTGCTCAAAATGAAATTAATAAGATTGATTCAATCATTCATGCATCAATAAAACTTAATCCAGAAATTGGAATAAGTGTCGGAATTTTAAACGAACATGAAGTATCCTTTCTAAATTATGGATATGCAAACCAAGCCGAAAAAACAAAGATTGATGAAAACTCAATTTTTGAAATAGGATCTATCACAAAGCTTTTTACATCCTATTTAATTGGTCAACAAGTAGAATTAGGAAGAATTCATTTAGATAGTACTATAGACAAATATTTACCCGACTTCTTTACACTAAATAGCGCTTTAAAGAATAAAATAAAAGTAAGTGATTTGGCTTCTCATCAGTCTGGGTTACCTGATTTTGATTTTAAAAAGTTACTGAAAGTTAATCCTACCCAACCTTTAGACCTAGTAACTATAGAGACTGTAGATTCTATTCTAACAAATACTACTCAACTTGAATCTTATGGAAGTTATAAATATTCGAATATATCATATGTCCTCTTAGGATACATCCTAGAAAACATTCTAAAGAAAGATTATGAAGACATTATCAAAAAGAAAATTCTTAAACCTTTCAAAATGTCTAACACATTATGTTCAAATTATAAGAAGAAAAAATTAACACAAGGTCATGATATTGACGGCATGCAAAAAGACTTTTTTAATTGGAATAGCGTAATTGCTCCAGCAGGGCTTTTAAAGTCTAACTCAAAAGATTTGTTAAAGTTCATAAAACAACTTTTGATCAAAAAAAATGAATCTGTTAGGTCGTTTTTAGAACAAACTTATTTCAAAAATACATTTATAGAGTTGGGGTTAGGTTTAACAATTATAAGAAAAGATGGGAATGCGATTTTTTCAAAAAGTGGCGACACATTAGGACAATCTTGTGTTTTAGCTTATAACCCCAAAAATAAATGGGGAATTGTTATCCTTACTACCCAAGCTAATGGAACTGCTAGGCGCATTTTCAATCAAGTTTTAGACATTTAGCAAATGCTTATTTTGCTTTTTTTAATCAAAAAAAAGGGCTGATAACCAAATATCAACCCTTTTCAATTACATTAAGTAAGCTTCACTATTCAAATGGATTTGTATAATCTGGATTATTCAGATATCCTTCATCTGTTAGTGTATGTAAAAAAGCAATTAAGTCTGCCTTTTCACCTGCATCAAGCATTAAACCCGTTCCCATAGTACTCGCCAAAGCGGGATCAAGAGTTGATGATGTATTGAGTTCGCCGTTGTAATGGTTTACAACTTCTTCCAATGTATTAAAACGTCCGTCATGCATATATGGCGCCGTAACAGCAATATTACGCAGAGAAGTAACTTTAAATTTTGCTTTATCGGCATCATCCTCTGTCACATCATAACGTCCTAAATCGGTAAAGTCAACCTCACTATCCAATCCGTTATTCATGTACTCGTCATTCTCAAAATTAGTTCCTGAATGGCAATGTGCACAATCTGCGCCAGAGGTTTCTGGAAAGAATTCATTGTATTCTCCAAAAAACAAAACGCGCCCACGTTCCTCTGCATCTGTTAAAGTTGTTGTACCCGCTAAATAGCGATCATATTTTGAATCGTCTGAAACAATTGACATCATAAATGCTTCCAATGCCAATGAAATATTTAGTTCGTTAATTTGTCCATCTTCAAACGCTCTTACAAACTGGTTTTTATAGAATTGCTCCAATCCAAATAGTTTGTAATTACTCAATTTTCCAATAACATTTTCAAGTGTTTCATTCATCTCTAAATGATCTTGAATAGGTAGCAAGGCTTGATCTCTTAATAATTCTGCTCTACCATCCCAAAAGAAACCATTTTCATTCCATGCTAAATTAACAACAGCCATTGCTTGCCTCGCGCCAAACAAACCGTCAACACCTTCTGAAAATTGGTCCACATCAGAAAAACCATCCGCTTGCAAGTGGCAAGATGCACAGGCCATTGAACCGTCTTTAGAAAGTTCTTTTTCATAAAACAACATTCTCCCTAATTTCACCTTTTCAACGGTAAGTGCATTATCCGCAGGTAAGTTTGGAACAGGTAGTGTATTGTTTACATATTTAAGACTGTAAGGCGAATTATCATATTCCGCATATTCTTCAATAACGGGTGGATCTTTCTTACAAGAAGCCAATAGTATGACTGCACCCATTAAAAGGGTGTATTGTAATTTAAAGAAATTCATAGTAAACTATTTATTTAATAATAAGACGTTCCGTCGCTATTGTTTCACCTTTAGCATCTAATACCGTAACGAAATATATACCTGAATCAGGTATTGTAATTTCCATCTGTTTATTGTCGTTAACCAATGCAGTTTGTACAATTTCACCTAATGGGTTAACAATGTTAACTTGATTAATTTCAGTTGTATTATCGAAATTGACAACTATGTCGCCGTTAGAAGGATTAGGATAAACAGACCAGTCAAGAGCAACAGTATTCTCTTCAACTCCTACCGTATATAATCCAAATACCACATCTCTCCAATTTTCTAAAACCTTTTTTGCCGCTCCAGTTTCACCGTGCGAAATTGTTCCAGCCGTTAAGTCAATATCATTAAGACCTGCTGCATAATCACCATTAAGGCTCATTATCATAGTACCTCCATCTGTCTCTACCCATACGTCCGATTCAACTTCGAAATAATTACTATTTCCTAATCCGTGTAATTGAAAGTTTTGTGAAAAATCAGCACCGCCAAAACCTTCATAGGCAATAAAACGGTAACCTGCTGCCCATCCCCAATGCATTGAAGGAGATTTAGGCGCTAATGGATGATCTGCCGCCCAAAGAGTTGGATCATCATTATTAATTGGCTCATAAACACCAATGTGAAATTTTACTGATTCAATAGCTGTAACATCAAAACTTCCTAGTTCAATCGTTGTTGAAATCTCATCTTCAGGTCTAACCAACGCCATAACATCATCAGAAACGGATGTTTCAGTTCCACCGTCGTGAACAATTGTAATTTTCGTTAGATAGTACTCTAATCGATTGGCTTTAAACTCATGACCTAAATTATTCGTGCCCACTGCATCAATAACAAAATCGTCCACCCCTAATTTGTGGTTAATTTTAAGTTCAACATCAGTTTGCGCGTTAACTGATCCAACAAAAAGTAAAAGGAATATACTAAGTAATAGTCTTTTCATAATCAAGTTTAATAATTGAATTTTAAGGATTATATTCAACTAAGTTACGCCAACAAAGGGGGTTCGTCCAAATTATTACAAAGGTTTACGCGTTACTTTTTTTAGGGTAAATTGAAAACTTAATTTTTAATCTTTATCAATACCCTGCAAACTCTGGTATTTTTCTTTGTTTACAACAGCCAAATTGTTGGAATTCTAAATGAAAATTTGTTTCATTTCAGTTAATTTTTCGTTAAAAAAGCAAGTTGTGAACATTCACTATTCTTTCGATAGTCTAAAAAAGGCTAACTTTGATAATAAGCAGTGAAAATCTCAAGAAAAATAGCACCTCTAATTCTGATTCCATTGATGTTGTTTTCATCAATAGGTTTTTCTTTGGATGTACATTTTTGTGGAGATGAAATAAAAAGTGTTGGGTTATTTAGTGCTACCCCATGCGAAATGGAAGAAAGCATCAATCAACCACAAGATTTATCTCAGCTACCTCCTTGCCATCAAAAGAAAATTAAGGAAGAAGGTGATAACAGTCCCAAAAATGGGATTAATCGAGGTAAATGCTGCCATAACGAGAGTTTCGATTTTGAAGTGAATTCTGATGTAGAACCACTTTCAATGCAAAAAGTTGACCTAACTCAATTAAGCGCGGTAATCATTTATACTGCGATAGACCTTCATTTATTCCAACCTAAAGTACAGCTTGAATTTTACGAAAATTACAAGCCCCCTTTAATTGATGAAGACATTTCAGTCTTGCATCAAGTTTTCCGTATTTGATTTTTCATTTTAGTAAATGTTGCTCCATGCCTTTTGGTTTAGGGGCTAATCGTGTTTCGCTTATACTAAAAATGAAAAATGTTAAATGCTATTATAAAATTTTTTCTTGACAATAAACTTGTTGCATGGCTAATGCTGGGGTTATTTGTGTGTTGGGGGTTAGTAACTGCTCCGTTCAACTTCGATTCCAGTATTTTACCACGTGACCCTGTATCAGTTGATGCAATTCCAGACATTGGTGAGAATCAACAAATTATTTATACCGAGTGGATGGGACGCTCTCCACAAGATGTTGAAGATCAAATAACTTATCCACTAACCTCATCCTTATTGGGTATACCTGGTGTTAAAAGTGTGCGCAGTAATTCCATGTTTGGTTTTTCAAGCATTTATTTGATTTTTGAGGATGATGTTGAATTTTATTGGAGCAGGAGTAGAGTGATCGAAAAATTAAATTCGCTACCACCCAACTTATTACCTGATGGTGTTAATCCTTCATTAGGGCCAGATGCCACAGCCTTGGGACAAATATATTGGTACACACTAGAAGGACAAGATGAAAACGGAAACGCAACCGGCGGTTGGGATTTACATGAACTTCGTACCATACAGGATTTTTATGTAAAGTATGGCGTTCAAGCTGCTCAAGGTGTTTCCGAAGTGGCCTCAATTGGTGGCTTCGTTCAAGAGTACCAGATTGATGTTAATCCTGATAAAATGAAAATCTACAACATTACTTTAAATGAGGTAATGGAAGCAGCAAGAGCCAGTAATTTGGATATAGGTGCACAAACGGTTGAAATAAATTTAGCAGAATACTTTGTTCGTGGTTTGGGCTATGTTAAAAAGGTCGAGGATATTGAACTAAGTGTTGTCAAAATGGTTAACAACGCTCCAATTCGCATTAAAGATATTGCGAACGTTCATTTGGGGCCTGCTACTCGTAGAGGGATTTTAGATAGAGCTGGAGTACCTGCCGTGGGAGGTGTTGTTGTTGCCCGCTATGGTTCAAATCCATTAGAAGTTATTAATAACGTTAAAGAAAAAATTAAAGAAATATCTGTCGGACTGCCAAGTAAAGTATTACCAGATGGCACAACATCACAAGTCAATATTGTACCTTTTTATGACCGCACAGAACTGATTCATGAAACAATAGGAACACTAGAAGAAGCATTAACACTGGAAATACTGATTACCATTATTGTTGTAATCCTAATGCTACTTCATTTTAAGTCTTCATTGCTAATTGCAGGCTCACTTCCAGTTGCTGTTCTCATGTGTTTTATCGCAATGAAATATGTAGGGATTGACGCTAACATTGTAGCCCTATCTGGTATTGCCATTGCAGTAGGAACAATGGTAGATATGGGAATTGTACTAACTGAAAGTATGATCACTCAATTAAAAATTGCGCCTCCAGATCAGCCAGTAAAAACTACCATTTATATTGCCACCGTGGATGTTGCTTCGGCAGTATTAACAGCTGTTGGGACGACAATTGTTAGTTTCCTCCCCGTTTTTACCATGCAAGCTTCAGAAGGTAAGTTATTTCGACCATTAGCCTACACTAAATCATTTGCTTTAATAGCTTCTGTATTATTGGCTATTACTGTGATCCCCCCATTAGCAGAACAGTTATTTAAAATAAAGAAGAAAGGTAAAATTTCAGTTTATTTTTCAAATGCTGTTTTAATCGTTTTGGCTTTCTTTTTATTGTTCAGTTCCTATCCTTTTTTCGGAATTATCGGCATAATTGTTGGCGCCGGTGGTGCATTAACGAATTATTTTGAAGATCATAAATCAGAAAAATGGTTGAAAAAATTCGCTTACCTTAAAAACATTATTTATGCGCTATTCGTAGCATGGCTATTAGCTACAATATGGATGCCTTTAGGGGTTGTAAAAAGTGTATTAGTAAATTTCATATTTGTTATTTCTATCATAGGTTTATTAATTAGCTTCTTTTATTTAATCATTCATTTTTACGAAAAAATTCTTAGGTTTTTATTACGCATAAAGTATGTCTTTGTCGGCTTATTAATCCTGCTACTGTTCTCTGGGTACAGCATTTTTAAAAATACAGGACAAGAATTTATGCCAGCACTAAATGAGGGTTCATTTCTTCTTATGCCAACCTCAATGCCTCACGCAGGAATGGAAATCAATGAAGCCAATATTCGGTTGTTGGATTTATCAATCAGTTCTATTCCAGAAGTTGAATTAGTTGTTGGTAAAGCTGGGCGTGTAGAAAGTGCACTCGACCCTGCATCTATGTCTATGTATGAGCACATGATTACGTACAAATCCGAATATAAAGTTGATGAAAACGGGAGAAAGATGCGTTTTATGGTTGACAAAAAGGGAAATTATAAATTGTCAGATTCAGGTGAGTTAATACCAGATGAAAATGGGCAGTATTACAGACAGTGGCGAGACCACATCAAATCACCCAATGACATTTGGAAAGAAATTATTAAAGCTGCTAAAATACCTGGCTTAACATCTGCTCCAAAACTGCAACCTATTGAAACACGTTTAGTCATGCTCCAAACAGGAATGCGCGCACCAATGGGTATAAAAGTAAAGGGAACTGATTTGAAAGAAATTGAGGGTTTTGGATTGGAACTAGAAAAGGCGTTGAAGAATGTTGAAGGCGTAAAATCTGAAGCCGTTTTCGCAGAAAGAATTGTAGGAAAACCTTATTTGATGCTTTCTATTAAAAGAGAAAAAATTGGGCGTTATGGTTTGTCTATTTTAGAGGTTCAAACCCAAATTCAAACCGCAATAGGTGGAATGATAGTAGGATCTACCGTTGAGGGGCGAGAACGCTATAATATTCGTGTGCGTTATCCATCTGAATTACGTAACAGCCCAGATGAAATAAAGGCCATGTATATTGCTACTCCTGACGGAACTCAAGTTCCTTTAGAAGAATTGGTTGAAATAAAATATGAACAAGGACCACAAGCCATTAAAAGTGAAGATGGCTTTTTGGTAGGTTATGTATTATTTGACCGTGAAGAAGGATATTCAGAGGTTGAGTTAGTTAACAAGGCACAAGCATATATTACGAGCAAAATTGATGAAGGATCACTTATTGTTCCTAGCGGAATTACCTATCAGTTTGCAGGAAATTACGAGCAACAAGTTCGATCAAATAAACGCCTTGGAATTGTTATGCCAATCGCATTAATCTTAATCTTCTTAATCCTTTATTTCCAATTCAAATCAGTCATTACATCTCTATTCGTTTTCTCAGGTGTTTTTGTTGCTTTTGCAGGCGGTTTTATAATGATTTGGCTCTACGGGCAGGATTGGTTTATGAACTTTGATCTTTTCGGAACAAATATGCGCGACTTATTTCAAATGCGCACAATTAATTTAAGTGTAGCAGTTTGGGTAGGTTTTTTGGCATTGTTCGGTATTGCCACAGATGATGGCGTATTGGTTGCCACTTTTTTAAAGGATAGTTTTAAAAAGAATGAACCAAAAAACGTCAAAGAAATACAAGATGCTGTAGTGGAAGGAGGAGTAAGAAGGGTTAAACCTGCTATGATGACAACTGCCACTACGATATTAGCCTTACTCCCTGTTTTAACATCCACTGGAAAAGGAGCAGATATTATGCTTCCAATGGCAATTCCGTCTTTTGGTGGAATGGTACTTAACCTCATCACCATGTTCACCGTTCCAATCCTCTATTGCATCTGGAAAGAAACAACCTATAAATGGAAACTAAGAAAATTAAATAGATCAAAATAATGAGACTTTTTAAACTAAAATTCATACTGATTTTGTCCTTCATTTTAATGATGCAAAATATCCGTGCCCAATCTTTAGACTCGTTACTCCAGTTGGCCGTTTCAGAAAATACCACACTAAAATCGTTAGAATTAGAATATAAAGCAGAACTGATAAAAACAGACCAAGTAAGTCAATTACCAAATCCACAGTTCGGTATTGGAATTCCAATTTTACAACCTGAAACGCGATTAGGCCCTCAAACAATAATGGTTAGTGCGAGTCAAGTATTTCCATGGTTTGGTGCCTTAAAAGCGAAAAAAGAAGTTGTTATTTCAATGTCCAAAATGCGCTATGAGAAAATTGCGTCGCTAAAATTAAATTTGTTTTATGCGATAAAAGCAAACTACTATCAACTCGAATTTACTGAAGAAAAGCAAGCTTTAATCGAAAAAGATATACTGCTATTAAAGACAATTGAACAATTGAGCTTATCCAAAGTGGAGAGTGGTAAAGGTTCAATTGCGGACATATTGCGAATCCAATTAAAGATTGATGAATTAACGAACGAAATTGCAATTCTTGAAAATTCAAAGCGCACCGCATCAGCTCGAATAAATGAGATAATAAAACAACCATTAAGGGTGCAAATAACTGTAAAAGATAGTCTATTACTACTCCCGTTATTTAACTATGATTTAGCAGCGTTTCAAGCAAAAATATCCGCTCACCATCCATTAATGGAAATACTAAATGCAAAAACTGAAACTTCAGAGAATCGCGATTTAGTCAATAATGCAACAAATAACCCCTCAATAGGACTAGGGATTGACTATAGTTTGGTCGGTCAACGAACGGATGCAAACCCTATTAACAACGGACGAGATATTTTAATTCCGAAAGTTATGTTGAGTATTCCTATTTATCGAAAATCATTCAAAGCGACAAACGACAGAGAAGCAATAAACAGAGAAGCACTAGAATGGGATAAAATATCCTTGATAGACCAAATGACCCGCCAACTTATTGAATATAAAACAGAGTACGACAATGCTATTTTAATGTTCAAATTAAGTCAACGGCAAGTAATAATAGCCCAACAAACTTATGAAATTCTATTAACCAATTATAGCACAAATAGTGCAGGATTTGATGATCTATTGTCAATCCAAAGTCAAATGCTGAAGTATAAACAGCAAAATATAAATGCTAGGCTATTCGCCAATATTGCAGTTGCAAAAATTGAACGCCTAACGAATTTTTAATCAAGTAATCAAAATGAAACATACATATAAAATAACAGGGATGACTTGTAACGGATGTAAAAATCACGTGCAATCCACCTTGGAGGGAATAGAAGGAATTAAATCCGTCCTAGTTGACCTCAAAAAAAATACAGCTGAATTGGAGGTAATTGAACATATCCACTTAGCAGATCTTAAAAAACCTTTCGAGGGATCATCATATATGATTCACAAACTAGATCATAAAACAGAAAAAAAAGCAATCAAAAAAACCAAAACAAAGGGAATTTTTTACTGTCCAATGCATTGCGAAGGAGAGAAAACATATAAAGAATCGGGCGATTGTCCGGTTTGTGGAATGGACTTAGTTGAGCAGGTACAAATCAAACATGAAAGTACGACTTATACTTGTCCTATGCATCCTGAAATTAATGAGGACACACCAGGTAGTTGCCCAAAATGTGGAATGGATTTAGTTCCTAAAAAAGTGGACGAATCTGCCGAACTCAAAACATATAAAAAGTTATTGAAGAAATTCTGGATTGCTTCTGCTTTCACACTTCCTATTTTTCTAATTGCCATGTCAGAAATGATACCCGACAATCCTTTGTATAAAAAGATGTCCCCTAACTATTGGAATTGGATTCAATTTGCGCTATCGATTCCAGTAGTTTTTTATGCTACTTGGATGTTTTTTCAACGCGCTTATTCTTCGATAATTAGAAGAAGTTTAAACATGTTCACCTTAATAGGAATCGGTGCAGGAATCGCTTGGATTTTTAGTTTTACCGCACTTTTATTTCCTGACATTTTTCCCAGTCAATTCAAAACGGACTTTGGGACGGTACATGTTTATTTTGAGGCCACAACAGTTATTCTAACCCTTGTTTTATTAGGTCAATTATTAGAAGCTAAAGCACATAGCAAAACGAATAGCGCAGTTAAAGAATTGCTAAAACTAGCCCCTAATAGTGCAATTAAAGTTGAAAATGGAGAAGAGAAAGAAGTGCGCATTGACAAGATTAAAGTTGGTGATTTGTTACGTGTCAAACCGGGAGATAAAATCCCTGTTGATGGCGTAATACAAGACGGAAATAGTACCATTGATGAATCCATGATTACAGGCGAACCTATCCCCGTAGAAAAATCGGAGAACGATAAGGTAAGTGCTGGAACAATAAACGGAAAACAATCCTTCTTAATGAAAGCGAAAAAAGTAGGTTCAGACACGCTTTTATCTCAAATCATTACAATGGTAAACAATGCTAGCAGAAGCAAAGCTCCGATTCAAAAACTAGCGGATAAAATATCAGGTTATTTTGTTCCTATTATTATCGGTGTTTCATTAATGACCTTTGCTATTTGGGCAATATATGGTCCAGATCCTAAGCTTGTGTATGCCTTTGTAAATGCAATAGCTGTTTTAATCATTGCTTGTCCTTGCGCTCTAGGTTTAGCCACTCCAATGTCAGTTATGGTGGGAGTTGGAAAAGGAGCAACCGAAGGTGTTTTAATAAAGAACGCAGAATCGCTTCAAAAAATGAATGAGGTAGATGTTTTAATTATTGATAAAACTGGAACGGTGACTGAAGGGAAACCATCAGTTGAAAGAATTGTTTCTTTTAGCAACCATTCCGAAGATGAATTAATCCAATTAGTGGCTACCATAAATAGCCAAAGCGAACATCCCCTTGCTGAAGCAACAGTAACCTATGCAAAGCAGAAAAATCTGAAATTAATAAAAAGTAAAAATTTCCTTTCAGTAACTGGAAAAGGAGTTACGGCAGAAGTTGATGGTCGAAAGATTTATATAGGGAATGAAAAGCTGATGAAATCATACAAAATTTCAATTAATAAATCAATTCTATCAGAAGCTGAAAAGGCGCAATCGAAAGGGAAAACAGTTCCTTTTATTGCAGTTGAAAACGAGATAATTGGATTTATTATAATTTCTGATGCCATCAAAAAAACCAGCATATCAGCTATTAAGAAACTTCAAGAAAAAGGAATTGAAGTCATAATGATGACTGGTGACAACCAATACACAGCGAAGGCAGTTGCAGAAGAACTGAATCTAGCTGATTATGAAGCTGATTGTTTACCTGAAGATAAACTGATTCGTGTAAAGCAACTTCAATCAGAAGGTAAAGTTATAGCTATGGCAGGAGATGGAATAAATGATGCTCCTGCCCTGGCATTAGCAGATGTTGGCATTGCAATGGGAACTGGAACTGATATAGCAATTGAAAGCGCTGCAATAACTCTTATAAAAGGAGACTTAGGAGGAATCGTTAAAGCTAAAACCCTAAGTGAAAAGGTCATGCTAAATATCAAACAGAATCTATTTTTTGCTTTAATCTATAACGTGATTGGCGTCCCTATTGCAGCAGGTTTACTTTTTCCAATTTTTGGAATCTTACTGTCTCCAATGATTGCTGCATTAGCAATGAGTTTCAGTTCGGTGTCAGTAATTGTAAATGCATTGAGATTAGGAACACAAACTATTAAATCATAAAAAATGAAATCGAAAAACATTTTAATACCGCTAATAATGACAATTGTAGGCGTCTTTATCGGATATCTCATTTTTTCAAATAGTAATGAAAAAGAAGCGCACAATCATGATACCGTAGAAGAGTCAGGCCAATTATGGACATGTTCAATGCATCCTCAAATTAGAAAAAATGAACCTGGTAATTGCCCAATATGTGGAATGACACTAGTTCCTTTAGAGAGTAACGGAAATAACAGTGAGATTGTTTTAGAAATGACAGCTGAAGCAATTGAATTATCAAATATTCAAACAACAGTACTCTCTAGTTCTCAACGAAAAAATGGGACACTTGAACTTTCAGGAAAAATCCAGAAAAATGAAGAAAACTCAGCCAGTTTAGTCACTCAAATTTCGGGTAGAATTGAAAAACTATACGCCAGTTATACAGGAGAACAAGTAAATAAGGGGCAAAAAATTGCTCAAATTTATTCTCCAGAACTCATTAATGCGCAGCGAGAATTATTAGAAGCCGAAAAACTAAAAGAGTCTAATCCTGCCTTACTAGAAGCCGCTAAAGCAAAATTACGAAACTGGAAAATTACGGAAGACCAGATTACGCGAATATTGTCTGAGCAAAAAGTACAAGAAACCTTCGCCATTTATGCAACACATTCAGGTGTTATCACAGACAAAAAAGTTTCTGTTGGAGACCATTTAAAAGAAGGCGAAGTTTTATTTGATATTCAAAATCTAAATAGATTATGGGTAATTTTTGATGCATATGAAAATGACTTGAGTTCACTGCAAGTTGGAGATGAAATCACATTTACAACAACTGCTTTTCCGACAGAAACTTTTAAGACAAATATTGCTTTTATTGATCCATCCATAAATCCAACAACGCGAACAGTTTCTGTTAGAGCCGAAGTAAACAACAGAAATAAAAAGTTAAAACCAGAAATGTTTGTTGAAGGCACAATTAACATTTCAAACGAGAATGAATTCAATCAGAAAGAACAAGTTTTAGTACCTAAAACTGCGGTTTTATGGACAGGTATTAGGTCAGTTGTTTATCTAAAATTGCCGGATACAGAAATTCCATCTTTCGAGTTTAGAGAAATTGAAATTGGACAAACTGTTGGCAATCAATATCTAGTTACTCATGGACTTGAAATAGGTGATGAGGTTGTGACAAACGGGGCGTTTGTAATTGACGCAGCTGCACAACTTAACAATCAATCTAGCATGATGAATCGAAAAATTTCTGATAAATAATCGTATAGAATTATGAAAAAAATAATTGCATTTTTAGATGACCAATCAGATAAAGAAATTGTGGTTAAATCAGCGATTGAATTAGCCTTATTATTGAACCTTGAGATAATCGTTTGTCATTTAGTATTTGCTCCTAGTAATTGGGAGCAGTTAAACCGTAATGAAAAAAGTAAACATCCTGAATCCAAATTAAAAATAAATGACGCACGGTTTTTAATGGACGATATTTTGGGTGAAATACGACTGAAAAACATTAAAGCCAAAAAACGCTTTTTATATTTTGATGCTAGCGAAACAAATTTTGAATTAGGTTTCCACAAAGATGAACTTATTATAATGGAAAAAAAGTTCTTGAAAAGAGGACGAAATCGAGCATTACGAGAATTAATATTTAATCTAGAACCCTCCAAGTTGATTCTTAGCAAACCTATTGATGTCAGCAAGATATCTGATATTGTTTTGACCTCCAATTTTCATGAGATAAAATCAGAAACTGCTGAACTTATTAATAACCTGTACGGCTATTTGGACTTTAATCTTAACCTTGTTTATATCAATACGAAGGATAAACAAGAAAACTCAGATATTAGCATCAATAACATGAAGAAAGTTATCGCCGAAAAGAGGTTTAGTAGAACGAGTATTTCTATTTTCCATTCCGAAAGGAAGATTCGAGGAGCAGAACTTTTTGCAAATATGAAAGGGGGAGATTTGATAATACTTGAGTGTTCCCAACACATCTTAAATCAAGAATTAGCGAGATTAAACCTACCAATCATAATAGTCAACAAGTGTGATGACTAAGTTATTTATTGAATTTAAAGGCTTACTATTTCCCTTATCTAGATAATAAAAAATAGAAAAGAATAATGAACTAATAAAAAGGCTTCACTACTCGAATTAATGGCTAATTTTCTTTTTACATTTCACCAATGCGTTATGACAGTATGCAATGACACATGTACACTAATATTTCACTCTTAAACTCCTCTATACTTGAAGGCGAGTGCGTCCAAAATTTTGGTTTGTACTCTTCTGCAGTCGTAGATTGATTCTTAAAAATAACACCCTAAGTTGAAAACTAATTGATGCCCTTTTTTTGTTTGTTTAGCTAGACACAGTCACCGCTAAACAAACCCCAATTATCTCCTCTTTAAATCATTTATAATGTGATCTTTGAAAATTTATGCCGATACTTATGTATTCTTGGTCCAAATCAAATAGAATTTTATGTTCATAATACTTTTACCGTTGTGCTTTATTCTCTTGTTTTGCAATTGGGAATTTAAACCTGACACTCGCATAAAGGAAACCTTATTAAAATCTATTATTGTATTTACCCTAATTCTACTTGGAATTACTGAAGTATTAAGTTTCATTGAATTATTAACCCCTACAGCTATTGTAGTTTCTTGGTGCCTAATCGCCGTTTTTCTATTCGGGAGAATCTATCTAAAAAAAGAACTATCATTCAACTCTCTTAAATCGCTGAAAACAAAATTTTTGGGGTTAACAAAAAAAAGAGGTCGGTTTCTGCTTATCGGATCAATATTAGGTTTAATTCTATTGCAAGGACTCATCTATCCGCCTAATAATTGGGATTCCATGACCTATCATCTTCCTAGGATAACCAATTGGTTAAGCCATGGATCTCTTGACCATTACGCAACGCATATTGTCAGACAACTTTATCAGCCGCCGTTTTCTGAATTTGTGCTTATGCATGTTCAAGTACTTAATGGTAGTGATTTGTTTATGAACGCCGTACAATTTACCTTTTTGCTTTCTTGCATATTGGTGATTTTATTACTGATAGAGGAACTGGATATTGCCTCCAACCACCGCGTAAAATATATCGCTGTTATTTTGGCACTCACAATTCCAGAAGCAATTCTACAGGCCTCTAGCACTCAAAATGACATTGTCGTTTCTTTCTTCATTCTTTGCGCTATTTATTTCAGTATAAAAGTGCTAAAAAAAACCTCAATAGATTACTTTATATTTTTTGGTTCCTCTGCTGGTTTAGCAATCTTAACAAAAGGCTCTGCTTATGTTTATTTGCTACCATTACTCGGTGTTTTTATTGCAGTCTACCTCTACAAAATATTCAAGTCTATATCTGCTGAAAAATTTTACTTCCCAATTATTGCAGGTGCAATTTGTATAGCCATTAACACAGGGCATTATAGTCGAAATTATTCCTTGTCTGGAAATATTTTGGGAGCAGATGAGCAAGAATCTGGGATGTATTTTAATGATGAAATGAATCCTCAAAATTTGTTTTCTAATCTTCTCAAAAATATAGGTCTTCATGTGGGGCCTTACCCACTTAATAATATGTATGACAGTGGCATACAAAAACTCCATCAAAAGTTAAACATTGATATAAATAATCCTAAAACCAATTTTGCAAACCTCAACTATCAAGGTTCTTCTGATTTTCCAAACGACGAAGATTCTGCTGCCAATCCATTACACTTTTGGCTAATCTTTTTCTCTATTATCATATTAATTATTCAATTGATAAGAAGAAAGGAACACGCATCTAACTACTGGATCTTTTTATTTGCAATTTTCTTATTACAAATCTTTCTATTCTGTCATTTATTGAAATGGCAACCTTGGCACACCCGTTTGCACCTACCCCTATTTTTAGTTGCAATTCCAGTTGTTGTTTATGCGCTCAGTATAAAAAGAAAGTTCCTAAAACGAATCTACTTCATGTTACCAACCTTTGTGTTTTACGGATTTCTAGTGATTATTTTTAACTCTTCTAGGCCTTTTTTAACTTCAAGTAAAACCACTGACATTTCAATTTTTGATGCAAGAAGTAAAAAATACTTTGCAAAAAAACCGTTTCTGTACAAAGAGTATGCGCAAATGTCTGATCGTATCACCTCAACCGCTTCTCATAAGATTGGTATAATCATTGGCGCAGATGATTGGGAATATCCTTTATTCAATTCTTTTGAGAATACCAGTGCGGTACCCGTGCACATTTATATGACTAACTTCTCAAAAACATTGCTCTCAGAAGAGGATATTGATTGCATTGTAACCACCTCAGTTAACATAGCGTCTATTAGTTATAATGGCAGAGATTATGTTAATCAGACAGCAGAAAATATTTCTGTTTGGTTTTATAAATAGTCCTATTTATTCAAAAACTAGTCCTTCAAAAAAGGGTTAAACTGTGACAAATACCTCTTTTTCAACAAATAAACACTCCCCATATTCTACCATGATAAAAATCAGTTAAGAAATAGAAGATAAAAACATCCTTTATTTACATAATTACCTAATTTTGTACCAAACTAAGAACAAGATGTTTTCTAAAACATGTGAATATGGTCTAAGAGCAATGATTTATATTGCTCAACAAAGCAATGAACAAAACCGCGTCAGTTTGGTTGATATTGCAGAGAAAATAAACTCTCCTGCTCCATTCACTGCCAAAATTCTACAACAATTGGTCAAAAATGAACTGATTAAATCAAACAAAGGACCCACTGGAGGATTTGAAATTGAAGAAGCGAAATTAAACCTGATTAAACTAAGCGATATTGTAAATGTTTTAGACGGTGATTCCATTTATCAAGGCTGCGGATTGGGACTTAAAGAATGTAATGAAAAAGAACCTTGCCCCCTCCATTTCAAATTTGTAGAAATTAGAGAAAAATTGAAAATCATGTTGGAAAACACCAGTCTAATGAACCTAATTAATGATGTTGACTCTATTAATTTAGGGGTAAAGCTCTAATACTCATAATCAATAAAGGATAAAAAGGTCTTAATATACTTTATATACACTAATAAATTTATAAAAGCAGATATTTCCATCCTAAATTATTGATGGAATTAACACGAAAATCAGAAAAATGAAAATTAATAATGACACACTGGTCGGAGACATAGTCTCAGAAAACTATCGCCTTGCAAGCTATTTCAAAAAGCAAAAGATAGATTTTTGCTGCAATGGGAATCGCAGTTTAGCAACCGTTTGCACTAAAAAAAACATTCCAGTTGAAACTATGCTTCAAGACATAGAATCAATCCTTCAAATACAAAAGGAGGAGCATAATTACCAGTCATGGGACATTGGTTTTTTAACGGATTATATCTATCAAAATCATCATTCTTATG
>CAKZPK010000372.1 GCA_937139035.1 uncultured Crocinitomix sp.
TCTTATAGGTAAAGATACGCTCTCTCCCCATTATTTTTTATTTGACGATTTCGGAAAACTACAACAAATAGAAGTTGGCACTTTGGGACAGGCTTGGTGTAACCATTATTATACATACAGTAAACTGGATTTATTATCAGAGGTCAGTATCAAAATTCATAAAACAGGGGACGTTCAAACCCAACACTATGAATATGATGAGAACAAAAGAATAATTGCGTATAGTGACGTTTCGGAAAGACATAGTCAGCACTTTTTTCAAAAATATGACGAAAACGGAAAGCTTATTGAGAAAAAACTATTGGATACCAATAGAACCCGTGAAAGTTATTATGATGTAGATGACAATGGTAACATAACAGACGAAAAGCATTTTGATTACAGTAACGTACTAAATACAGATGATAGCTATATAACAAGCTATACCTATAACGAGCTGGGACAGGTTATAGAAGAAACAACGACTGACCTTGAAGGAAACATCACCTACAAATATTCATACACCTATAACAAACATGGAGACTTGAAGACAAGCACAGCATTTTCGGGAAAACATAACGAAACTTTCAAATACACCTATACCTACAAATATGATAAACAGGGTAACTGGATTGAAAAAGTAAGTTTATGTGATGGGGAGGTTGATGAAGAAGAAAAGCGTGTCATTCACTATTATTAAATCAATAACTCAAGCTCCTCTAAAATATGTGTGGAGTTAATCAAAGATTTGCAACCCAAAATATGACCCTACAGCGCAGAGACATATTAAACTATAAGGAGAAAAAGTATGCTTTGAATTGCGATATTTTTAAATCTTATTTTGAAGTAAACCCCAATCGAAAACCGAAGAATGCGGTTTCCATTACAAGTTTACACAGAGGATACTTTTCAGAATTTAAAATAGTGGACAATCAACTAATAGCCGTTGATATTAGTATTATTTATGATTTTGATAAAGAAAAAGGAGACCTGCTTACCAAGTCCGTAATTGATTATGCTCTGCCGGATCAACGCCATTGTAACTGGTTTAACGGGACATTGCTAATGTATCCTATTCCATCAGATGAGAAAGATCAATATGATTGTCTCAAAATGGAAATTGTTAAAGGTAGGCTTGAAGCAGTAAAAGTGCTATCAAAACAAGAATATCACGACTTTGAAAACCACGCTTATGACTATTTTTAATTAAAACATGATTTGGAAGGACATAATCAATGATACTGGCCTATGGGTTGGATTAAGAATCGAAATTAACGACGCGGAATCTTCTAAATTTCAGTTAGAATCTGGAATCAATTGTCGTTTTAAATTATACAATAACGCACAGCCCATTTTATGGGGAACGTTTGGATCTGATTATTGGGGTGTTTGGGTTTTAATCAACAAAAACAATTGGGAGCTGAATGACATGCCAGTACCTCCAATAAATTCTTCGCTTATTGAGGAATCAAAAAAGGCTGATTATTATAAATTTTGGTCTCGTTTTTTTGCAAAAGAATTGGACAACTCAAAAACACCAGGCTTATCCAACGGTTTGTGGACCATAACCATTGGCTCTTCAATTAAAAACCGTACAGAAAACACATCAGAATTAATTAATGATATTGACAATGTTTTTGACAAAGCAAACCCAAGATGGGTAGAATGGGACATTGGAAGATGCGGAAGCATTGTTGCATTAAAAGATGAACCAATAGAAGAAAATAGCAGAGTAAAATGGTTTCGAAAACTTGTGCGTGAAAATATTTGCCCGCCAGTATTGCTATGGTATTTAGGTTGTATTGATGGTTATGTCATTCTTGATGGCCATGCAAGGTTAAAAGCCTTTCAATTAGAGGCTGCATCCGTTCAGTTTTTGGTATTAAACGCTGTTAGAGAAGAGGAAACAATAAGAGATCCTAAAATTCAGCAAAACATTTTATTAGGAATTGAAAAAAGGCAAAGCCACCCTGTAAAGCCCAAAATGAATGCAGAAGAAGTCAATAAACTACTCATATCCGCATTTGATACGCGGCCTTATTGTCGTCCAATAACCAATGCAAAAGCAAGAAACAATTATGAAGAAAAGTGGACTGCTGAGGTTAGAAATTTTGGAGCAAAGCAAAACCTAAATTCAATTGACATTGAGGATATGATTGAACGGTTGGAAAATTAATTGTGTTGTTTTGAATGAAAGTTGTATCCTTTTTGCTCGAACAAAAAGGACCAAAAAATTCTCCTAGCAGGGCTTAAGCCAAGAGGCGCATTCTCATATTATTTTTCACTTCCCCTATTGCAAGTGCGACCGGGTGATCTCCCTCCGCCAATAGCTCACGGGAGCTTCCCGACCTTTCTAGCAATTGGCTTTGATAAAATCAATTCTCCGACGAACGCCGATAACCGACAAAACTTCCTATACTACACATAGCAGACAAATAAAACCATGAATTTAGCACTTCTCAATAAGCATCAGTGATCAAAGAAATATTCTTTCCAACTTTTGGACTTGACCCACTAAAGCTTATCTTTATAAAGTGTCATTTGCCCAAAATTTTGATGCTTACTAGTTGAACTTTTGTGGCATTTGCAATTATTAGATGAATATGACCAATATGGAGCTACCTAAATATCATGAAACTTTCATTCCAATACTAGAAATTTTAAACACTGTTGATTCTCTAAAAAGCCGTGAATTAGCATCTAAGGTTCGTGACGTATATTATTCTGATTTGCCAGAAGAACTTCTTAATCAAAAAACTAGTACCGGTGCAAATGTTTTGCTCGACAGAATCCAATGGGGGAAGTCATATTTAAAAATGGCAAAATTTGTTTCCTATCCAAAACGCGGATTGGTTCAAATAACCGAAAAAGGGAAGTCAAGGCTCGCAACAAGTAGTTTACCGTTATACGACCTTCAGAATGATCAAGATTTCATTGATCACCGAGAATCAGTAAAAAGCGAAAAGGAAAATAAAATTGAACTAGACACGGTTAGCGCAGAAAATGCTTCTCCACAAGATTTGATTGACTCAGGATTCTCATCAATAGAAACGGAAGTTAAAACCAACCTTTTGGAAAGACTGAAAGAAATTGATCCATACTATTTTGAAAAAGTCATTCTTATTCTTTTGAAAAAAATGGGGTATGGAGATTTTGTCGAAACTTCGAAATCTAGTGATGGCGGAATTGATGGAATAATCAATGAAGACAAACTTGGATTAGAAAAAATCTATACCCAAGCAAAGCGCTATAATGAAAATAAAGTGCGTGAAAAAGATATTAGGAATTTTATTGGTGCAATGAGTGGTGATACGAGCAAAGGTGTATTCATTACAACTTCAACATTTGATGATAATGCAATAAAAAAAGCTCGTGAAGCGCACCATTCCATTATTCTTATTAACGGTGCCAAATTGGTTGACTTAATGCATCAATATAATGTAGGTGTTCAGGTAAAAACTGTTTATGAGGTGAAAGAGCTTGATAACGACTTTTTTGAAGAAGATTGATTATGGCAAATCGCTAGGGAATACTTATGACATGAGGAAATTTCGTGAAACAGATTCTTTGCACTATACTGAACATTTCCAAACACTAAAAACTAAATGAAATACAACAAGTCATATAAAGGTGGAAATTTCAATGACTATTCAGAATATCTTGAGACTATAAAGAGCAGGATTTCTAGGGACTTATTTGATTTTGTATCTGATGTTGAAAGGCACGATTTAAGTGAAAAGAGTTTGCATGATTCAAGAATCAAGAAAATTGAATACGAGTTCATTTCAAAAGACATCTATCATATGTCTTTATTGTTGACAGGAGAAAATAGAGCGTTTGAAATACGATTTAATAAAGTAAGTCAGTTTAATATTAATCAGCAGAACCTTGGAGATCTTTATAAAGACTTAATAACTTACGAAGTAGGGATTGAAAAAGACAGTTTTGGAAATGATAAAATTGTTTTTAGAGCCGAGTTTCCATTTGAAGAAGGGATATTTGAAGTATATTCTGAAAACCTTGAAATAACAGAAAACATTTTATAACAAGGAGTAAATTGCACACCTTTGGCATAAAGAAACATTTACGCTGCGCTTAAAGAAAACAAAAAAATATGAATGAAATAATCTGTCCTAATTGTACGAAAGCTTTCAAAGTTGATGAAGCTGGATTTGCTGATATATTGAAACAAGTTCGTGATCAGCAATTTGAAGAAGAATTGAAAAACCGACTAACACTTGCAGAGAAGGAAAAAGAAAGTGCAGTTATGCTTGCAGAGGCAAATATTAAAAACGCCTTGCAAGAAAAGCTAGCCGAAAAGGATAAACAACTAACCGAACTAAAAGCGAAGAGCGATACTGAACTTACGCGAAAACTAGCAGAAAAAGAGACTGAAATAGCAGCAATAAAATCCAAAGTTCAAATTGCAGAAGCAGATAAAAAATTAGCCGTATCAGAGGCTGTAAAGCTTGTTGAAAAAGAGCGTGACAACCTAGCCAATGATTTAAAGATTAAAGACACTGAAAAAGAACTGCTTGAAAAATCTATCAAAGAGCAGTTTAATAATAAACTTGACGTTAAGAACGAGACCATAAAAATGAAGGATGACGAAATTGCTCGTCTGAAAGATTTTAAACAAAAGCTTTCCACAAAAATGGTTGGTGAAACATTGGAACAACATTGCGAAATA
This sequence comes from uncultured Crocinitomix sp., assembly GCA_937139035.1. GTDB lineage: Bacteria > Bacteroidota > Bacteroidia > Flavobacteriales_D > Crocinitomicaceae > Crocinitomix. The sequence goes on from CAKZPK010000372.1 coordinate 4,670, forward strand.
GAATTCAATAAATTGCGCCCGACAGCATTTCAAAACGCATACTTTGAAAAAGATAAT
>CAKZPK010000373.1 GCA_937139035.1 uncultured Crocinitomix sp.
TTGAGAGAAATGCATTTCAGGTATGTGATGTGCTTGAATAAAGAACGTGGCTAACTGCAAAATAACAAATAAAATTAATGCCCGTTTAGACGCTAGCTGCATCAACCATTTAAAAATAAAAACAACGGGAATCAGTAAAAACAAAAAATGATACGAAGCTGAGGCAGGAATTAAAGCAAAGGCTCCAAAAATAAAAATGGAAGTATTTATTGCTGTAAATTTATACAAATCTTGTTTAAAAATTCTAAAGCAAGTCCAACCAATTCCTAAGAAAAACAGTCCCTTAATAATAGGTTTAAGAATTGGCATATCTGCCAAAGCAGCAATGTCAGGTACAAACAAATTATTCAATAAAGAATCAAGCGACTGAAAACCAACAGCAAACTTTCCTTGACCAGACAAATCACCTTGAAGATGATTAGAAAAAGTAGAAAAATAGGCCGAATATGCATTTGGCCAAGCCAAATAAGTAGCGCCCAACACTACAATTAAGGTTCCTCCAAAAAACAGGAGCCACTTTTGCTTTAAGAGGTATTGTTTTAGCCCTCCATTTTGATTCGTATCGTTTTTGAAGAGATAAAAAATAAACAAGAGCGGTAAATATTTTAGCAAAGCACAGATTCCAACAATAATTGCGGCCAAGTTTTGTTTGGCCTTTAATTGTGCTAAACCAATGGCTTCAACCAGAAAAAAAGTTAACAGCAAATAAGCCTGTCCAAAATTAAAATTGGATGCCAAGGGAACAAAAAATAAACTTATAATTATCGCACTAACTGCAAGCGGCAGTTTAAATATGCGTTTAATTCGGAAAGGTAAAAGGAACAATAAAAGGACATTAAAAAGCAACCAGATGCGTTTTGCAGTCATAAATTCGATTCCAGCTAACGGACGATATAAGAAAGCTGTAATTGGCGGGAATGGGGCAAATTTAGCTCCTTGCTCTACTCCATTTTCTATTGATTTATTTAGAAACCACTCGTTATCGTAAAACTGTTCAATATCCTCTCCTTGACTAACGAGAACGGATGAAACATAATAATTATTGAAATCTCCTGCTGTGTTATTCCAACCTGGAAAAACACCTTTATACAGTACAAATGCAGCCATTAAAAACAGCCAAGTACCTAATACTATTTTGGAAAAATAAGGATGATTCGTTATGACGGATTTAAGATTACCCACGAATCAGCCTTTCTTATTTTTTTTAACAATCCCTTTTAGGACATAAGTTCCTTCAATGGCATGCGTTTTAAATTCTGTCCAGTTTGAAATGTTTGCAAGGCGCTTGAAAATATAAGAAGGTCGAAAATAAAAAGTGCGATAAGCCTTGTTTTTGAGTGCTTGCAATTCGTCACGAGTTAACTCACCAGTCCCCATAGTCACCTGCTCACCAGACTGGTCCATAACTTGGACAGAAGCGTCAATCAATCCATCTTTAATTGCCTCTTCTCTAAAAGAAGTATTTGACCTTGGAACCGCCACGTTGAAAGAAGCATAATCTGCATCAATCTCAATCGCAAATTTTACGGTACTCAAAATTGATTCCTTTGACTGCCCAGGGACCCCAATTAAGAAGGTGCCCAAACGTTGAATTTTAAGTTCTTTTGCCAATTTAAACGTATGTCTAATTTGGTCAACTGTATAATGTTTTTTATAATGCTCTAATGGTTCATTCTCTGCCCATTCAACCCCAAACATGATGAGTTTGCAACCTGCTTTTTTCATTAAAGTAAGTTCGGCTTTATCGACCACATCCACGCGAGAAAAACACATCCAATTGATACCATAATTAACCTCAACCATCCATTCTAGCACGGCTTTTGTTATTGCCTTGGATTGATAAAAGGTTTGATCTGAAAAATAAATAAATCGATATCCTTCCGCTTTTAAATACTTCAATTCTTCTATAATTGACTCGGCTGTGCGCGTTGTATATGGCAAGGTTGACATAATACAAAAAGTACAAGGATATGGACAAGCATAATTGGTTAACACGGTTGCAATAGGTTCTGCATTTGCAAATGGCATGCGATAATTCCCCGTAAAAAGCTTTTGCTTTGGAACAGACATATCTAATGGCTTTGCACGTTTTGCATGTTGCTCAACCACCGCTCCATTTTCCAAATAAACAATTCCTTGCGCATCAGTTGGCCTACCTTCTAACCAACAAAGGGCGCCATTACCATAAAAGTTGGTTACAATTAAATCCAACCAATTATGAGTTGTAAGTTTTTCTTCAAAATCTTCTAACAAAGCATCTCCAGAGCAAGCTATTTTTACATTAGGTATTTTCTCCTTTAACGACGCATAAAATGGTGCATCTTCATCTAAGCTCACTGCTCCAATCATGCCTATAACCAGTTCTGGCTTAAAATCAATAACTTCTTCAAGTGTTTGAGCAATTGACTTTTTTTCTGCTATTGCATCAATTACTTTTAAATTATAAAGAGCTGAATCAAAATGTGCCGTCTGCATTAATAAATCAACAGGTTGCGGCAAATAGTAGGCTTTTGAAACCTTTGAGCAGTAATAGTCTCGAATGTAGATTTTATTACCCGGAGGATTAAGAAATAATATGTTCTTTTTTACTGCCATTTATATTAGTGCGGATCAATATTACTTTTTTTAGATGAGGATTCAATAAAATCTTTGATTTTACCCACCATTTGTTCTGTGTCATGCTTATGAAAACAAGTTAATTTTCCAGCACATGCCTTTGCCACCTTTGATTTTGGATTGATAAAACAAGGAGAACAATCTTCATTTGATATTAAATTTAGCATTGTCTCTGAATTAGAATATCCCACCATCTCTGCTGATGTTGGTCCCCAAATACCAACTGTTTTTGCGCCAAAATAATTCGCAAAATGAATAGGACCAGAATCATTAGTAATAACCAAATCAACCTTTTGAATAGTAACCAATAAATCGCTTAAACTTTGCTGACCTGATAGATTATGAATGTTTTCTGCATCAACTCCCTCTTTTTCTAATTGATTAATAAAGCCCTCTACTCGACTGACCTCTGATTTTGCTCCAGTTAACAAAAATGTCCACGCCGGAAATTCAGTGTGCAATTTTGCTACTAATGCCGCATATTTTGACAAAGGATACATCCGTTGAGGCAAATAAGCACCTGCGTTTACATTAATTATGACTTGATTTGAATACGTAATCTGAACTTCACCTTTTGCCATCTTCAACTTATCTTCACCAAACATTTCTACAATACTATCAATTGCAGGTTTATCCATTAATGAAATGAAAGACTGATTACCAATTCTCTTATTCATTGCTTTAAAATAAAAGCCTGAAGAAGGTTTTCTAATTGCTAGAATTACTCTGAAAATTCCTGAAAAATTGGAAGAACGTTCCATATCCAACACATGTACGCCCTTTTGCTTCCAAACGTGAAAAATGGTTTTAAAATAGTCTGCAATAAAATAAAGTGGGTTAGCCGAACGAATATAAATCGCATTAAGTTGTAATTCCTCAACAATGGGTTTATTGCTTTTTAACGTTATAAAAGTCACCTTATTTTTATCGACTGCCGAGTTCTTTATAACGTAAGCAATTCGAGTTAAGCTTCCCAATCCAAAAAACTTAATCACATAATACTGATTCGTCTCTTTTACCTTTTTCGGGAGAATACATTTGATCCATTTAACGAAGAAATAGAATGGTTGCAATAATCTATCAGCAAATATTAATGGAGCATGCCCCATTAACGCGCCAATAATTTTAACATGAATCCGCTTAAACGGACTTTAAGTATGGTCTTGAGTTGTTTTTTATTCGCTTTTTCTTCTCGTTTTAAACGTACTCTATTATAAATATATCTTACTGCATAAGTATAAAAACGATCACTGTACCTGCGTTTGAAATCAATTTGACGATCAGTACTTGTAAACCAATTCGGTTGTTCAGTTATAGAGGCTTCAATTTCGGTATACAAAGCCGTTCCTTTAATCGGGTAGCTTTTTGTAATTGTAAATTGATCAGGCAAGGCTTTTTCTAGATACGCGGCGGTTTTTAAAATATCCTCATATTCTTCTCCCGGATAACCGACCATAATAAACGTTCCCGTTTCAATACCTGCTTCGCGTGTAGCGATCAACTGATCACACACTAGATCTACATCTACTCTTCGATCCATAGCATCAATCACTTTTTGTGATCCACTTTCTGCTCCAATCCATACGCGAACGCAACCTGTATCTTTTAAAATTCCAATTATTTCTTCATTCATTCGTTCAGCACGTGTAATACACTCGTACTGAATTTTTAATCCTGTTTTTTGAATCTCTTCGGAAAAACCACGCATCCATTTATGGCTGACTGTAAAAACGTCATCTACAAACCAAAATGTATCAGGCTGATAAGTTTCCATTAAAATAGCAAGTTCCTCCACCACCTTTTTAGGAGAACGGCGGCGATAACTCTGCCCATAAACTGCAGTACTACACCATTTACACGTATATGGACACCCACGTTGTGTACTTACATTTAGTGCGCTTTTACCGTGTGCGGATTTCCATGTTTCTAAATATTTAGCAATAGGAAAGGCTGCACGATTTGGCAAGGGTAATTCGTCCAAGTCTTTTACTTTTTGTCGCGGCGGATTTGTTTTCATTTCCTCCCCATCCATATAAACCAGTCCTGTAATTTCTTTCTTTGGTTGCTCATTTATCAAGTCTCCTGTCAATTCAATAATGGTTTCTTC
>CAKZPK010000374.1 GCA_937139035.1 uncultured Crocinitomix sp.
GCTAGCTTTTTAAATTTAGGGTTAGATTTATAAGTATTCATCATAAGCATCTTAAATCGTTCAGTTGTATGAGGCTCATCATCTAATTTTAACATGGCAATACTCTTTTGCCCTTTTAGAGTTTTGTGACTAATAACTACTTTGTCCTCATTTACTCCGAGATTATAATGATCCTTTGGATCATCTAATTTCGGATGTACGATATTAAAGGGTTCATTTTTATAATTTCGCCCTCTATTTTTTCCTATGGTATTGCTGAAATCCTTACGTTCTTTCTTCTCAAAGCCATTACAAAGTGAACAAGCAATTACCAAATTGTTTTTATCAAACATATACTCAGGAAATCTATTAGGACCTTTTGGGGCTATGTGTTCAATTTGCCCAGAACTCGTAACTTTTAGTTTCATTCCACAAAATGCGCAATTTGTGCCTTGTATGTTTACAAGTTTATTCGCAATTACTCTCTTGAGAGCATCAATTTTAACTCTATCACCCCATTTCCAAATCGCATAATCTAAATTTCCCGCCCATTCATTTCCATTTAATGCAGGCATGTTTTTAATGAAAGTTTTATCCGTGCTTGAATAGTTGTAAACTTTTTTGATTTGAACCAATTTACATATTTCAAATATTTTCATTTCTTTTTTATTTAAATTGATTGCAAATATGACTCTGACTCAGAAATTATCCGAGAGAGCGGGTCATTACGATCGACGACAACTTCTCTAAGCTCTGCTAATAAAGTTTCAATTCTATCTTTATCTTTAGATTGCGTTGAGAGAAGATGAAGGATTTCATGCACACGTATTTCGAAAAAAGAATTTCTAGTCGAACGAAGTTTAAATACCTTGAAAAGTATTTCTTCCGCTGACCATCCATACGTAGGGTAATTCAATGACTCCACCCGAATGTCGGGAGCCTTGCCAATAATAGATACTACCTCAGAGCTTTTATTTTCCAAATCGCTTACAATAAAATGGGAATGAGATCCAAAAACGAAATGACAGGACCCAAATGATTTTAAAAGCTCTTTTAAATGATTTACATACTTCATTTGCCATTCTGGATGAAAACTAGTTTCAGGTTCATCAATGAGAACTAGAGAGTCTTGTTCAATACTTGCACAAATAGAAATAATTGTTGTAAAATAATGGAATTCACCTGAACTTAACGCCACATCATCTAAAGTTGTTCCATTCTTTTTTTTGAAATTCAGTGAATAATTGTCGATTAAATCTAATTTTCTTAAATGCTCTAACAATCGCCATTCATGCAATAATTCTTGATTTTTAAAAATGTTGAAGTCAAGTGTAGATTTTTCTCCTAAAGAAATTGAATCTTGATGAATTCTGGTATTTATGTAGGTGACTAGCTCCGAGATTAAAACACTATTGCCTTTAATGTTTGACTTGAAATATCCTACACCATATGGTTGTTGTTTTCTGTCCGAGAATTGCTGCCAATTTGTGAGTAAATCTTCAAATCTATCTGTTGTCATGACGTTTGTAAAGAAATGTTCTTTGTACCGATATGAGGTTCTGACTCCTAAATGTGTCGGATCAACATCCATGAAATCCAAAATATTTTTGATGAATTCAGTAGATTTATTTTTATTCACAGTGTCGAATAACTGTATTACTCCTTTTGAAATTAAAGAACCTGGGCGTGCCACATTATTAGTGTCAATCATTCCTAGATACAAGTAATAGTCATTTGGGTCATTCTTCTTTTTTTTAAACCTATCCAGAGGAAGATAACTCAAAGCGATTACTTTTTTAGGCAATCTTACTTCCAACCATTCTTCTTGGGTTCCTTCAACATCATTGCCATTTACAGTTAATTCATATTTAAACCCAAATATGTAGTTACCGTTTTTATCTCTTTTTAAATCTTTTCTCCGTTGTGAAATAAGATAAGTGAAACCACCTTTTTGAAATTCAATCGTGTAAAGAAAATTCAACCTACTTTTATTCCTTTTATAATTATTTTGATAATATTCCAAATCTTGAAAAACATCAGAGAGATAGGACAATATTGTACTTTTACCTGCTCCATTGTTTCCAATTAATACTGTAGTATATGGGAGTTGATTCCCCTCAGTTTCATGCTCAGGAACCAAGGTAAAATTCTCTCTTGAGACATGCCCTAAAATGTTACTGTCAAATCCAAATGATAATACTCTAAACGGTTCTGCCATAATCTTATTCAACCTCCAATATTTTATACTTAGCCCCGCCAAAAACAAAAATGTCATCCACTTTTCTACCCAGCATGACTTCTGCTAATTTTGAACTACTATTTATTTGTTTATAATCTCCTGTAAACGCTCCTTTTTCAGCAGTTGCAGAAATTACGTATTTACTAATTTTACCATTTTCTTTTTGAATGGAAACGTTGCATTTTTCTGAAACCATAAAAGGACTATTGAATAAATCGGGTGTCTCAAATAGTTTGCCTTGACCTTGAATGGTTTCTTGTTTCTTAGTTTTATTCGGCTTCTTTTTAGCAACCATTTTTTTCTTTTTACCATCACTGAATATGGTGCCTTCTGGAATTTCTTCGCCATTTTGTTGGTAAAAGGCAATTACATCCTTCTTTTTATGCAAACCTTGTTTTACTTCTTTCTCAAAACGTTCATGGTTGAGTAATAAAAGCCTTTTTAAAATTTCTTTGCGCGCATCTGGATGAATGGTGTAACGTACTCTGTCATTTTCAGGTAGATAATCAACTTCGTAGAAATCATGTTGAAGTTCAATATCTGTCCAACCATAAGCAGTTATTACTTCGATATCCAATTTTAAGTGGCGTTTCCTTAACCCAGTTATTGTATCCGATTTAACTATTTTCTGGTGATACAAACGATATAATTTCGTCAATCCTAATTGTAATTGTTCGATACTTTGATCACGATATTCAACTAGGTTTTCTGCGATTAGACTGATTTCATTGGAAACAGTAATGCGCGGAAATGTTTCAAAGCAATCAGATACAATATATCTGAAATCATTTTTCATTGTTGAAGCGTATTTTGTAACCCAAGCCTCGTGCAAATTCGATTGTAATACTCCTAAATCTGAGTAATTATCAAGAGTCATAACAATTAAGGCTTCTGAAAGAGTCCAGTCTGATGGGAAACGATCAATTATATGCAGGTTTGATACACGAGACCTTCCAATTAAAAAATCAGTCTTGTTTAGTTGGATAGTTCTATATAACGATTGCCTTGAATGCCAAAATTTCCACCACTCATTTACCAGTCTTGGGTATTTTTTTAGATCTCTTGTATCTCGCTCTGGTTTTACGTTTTCTTTCACATGTTGGAAGGGGAGCTTGAATTTTGACGCCTCTTTCTCTGACCTTTCATGAAAGTTAATAATCCATCTTGAAGGTAACCTACTAATTCGAGAGTTCAATTCTCTGCCGCCAAAATACGGTCTGATAACCTCACTGTTGGATGAAGAGATTTCTATCATGTTTTTTGCCAAATCATAATCTAATTCAAATTCTTTTCCATAAGGATTTGAACCTTGAAAACAATTTTTTTGGTTTTCTATTAATTGAAAAGGCATGCCGCGTATTCCTATTTCTTCGAACAAAGCACTAATCCCTATGACCTCTTTATTTTCAATAAAACAAGAAATGGATGGGTTATTTTTTGTAATGCTTGATAATGAAACTACCACGGCAGCTTCTCCTGGCCATGCAATAGATTTATTCGCATACACCAAACGACCGTTGTTTTTTAAAATTTGATCAATCCCACCTTCTCTAGTTTTACCTTGGCTAATAGTATTTGTACTTATTAACGCACAATATGCCTTGTCTCTAATTATTTCAAAATTTCTTCTAAAAAAGTATGCCGAAAGATCTACTTTCTTTGATCCTCCCGAATATCTAGAAACTAGGTGTAAATTCATGGAGTCGCCGTAGTGCTCTGATATTTTTAACCCATTCAAAAACGGGGGGTTCCCCAAAATACAGTCAAACCCTCCATTCCCAAAAACCTCAGGAAATTCCAAAAACCAATGAAAAAACCTTTTGTCCGCTGCGATAGCCATTGATGCTCCTCGATCATGAATTTGAGCACCCGAATTAAGATAGGTACGATATTTAGCCTCCGTGGTAAGAGATTCTCTATTTTGTTCTGTTTTTGGAATAAAAAACTGCGCCACTTGCATGTCTGCTAAGTTATTTAGCCGAAACCATTTTTTACCAGACGTTAATTTCTCATAGGCAGCATGTTTTGCCTCAATCTGCGCTGGAGTTTTTTCTGGCATTTGTTCAAAGGCGACAAAATCTTTACGTAATCCTTTTAAACTGTCATCCAATTGGGTAGTGTCATAAGTACTTAATTGGTTAATGGTTTTTCGTTCTAAATCATTCCGCTTTTTAAAGGCACTGGCAATTTCTTTATCATCTCCTGGCAAGGTTTTAAAAGCTTCGCTTGCAATGCCATTTTCTAATTCTTTAAAATGAGCAAGCCCAACAATGGCGTTTCCACATTTGATATGATGATCTAAAAAATTTAAGGGTTCATTGGGGTTATGCGCTTCCAGCCATAATGCGACTTTACACAATTCAACGGCTAACGGATTTAAATCTACTCCGTAAATACAGTTTCTAATCACATCACGAATGGCTGCTCGATAATAGGTAGGAGAGGGTTGTTCAGCCCCTTCACGGATACTCGCCAATTCTGTTGCAATTTTACGTGCCGCAGATAATAATATGTGTCCAGATCCACAGGCAACATCACATACGGTGATGGAAAGTAGGGCCTCTTCTGGATTTGGTTCTTTTAATTTATCAGCAATAATATATTCCAATGAATGTTTAATCAAAGGTTTCACTAATTCCTCAGGCGTATAATGAGAGCCAGAACTTGAACGTCCGTCACCCAAAACAAAGGTAAATCGGAAATTACCTCCGACTTTTTCAACTTTAGGATCATATTCAAGTAAACCTTCGTAAACAGAGCCGAATTCTTCTACATCTAAATCAGAATAGTTGACTCGAACTAGCTGCCCTTGTTCACCCACAAATGTGGTGAGTGATTTTAAAACTTTAATTAATTCTCCATTATTTAAAAATTGCTGTTCTAAATTTCCTAAAGCAGATGGAGAAAAAAGTCCACTTCCTAAAGGTTTGATACCAATTTTAGAGCCGTAAAATTCGTTTTCAAAAAGCAAGAAGGTTGCTTTTAAGCTTTCCCATAAATCGTATTTGTCCGCATCAATATAAACGCGGTTTTCCGTTAATTTTCTGAGTCGTTCAACGCTATAATAACGGTAATAGATATTTCTAAACCGTTGCGTCTCCTCATTCAATTCCGCAGGATACACCAGGTTCCGTTCTTCCAATACAATTAAGAAAAGAATACGATAGATCAACCGTAGTTGATAAGAATAATAAGCATCTGCAGATAGATTGCCATTTTCAAATTGGCGAACGAGATCCTCATTTTTTCGTTGAGATAAGAACCCATTCGCTAAGGTTTTAATAGAATTTTCAACCGCTTCGCTCAATTTTTCTCTAATCCGTGTACCAGAAGCCATGCTTTCCTGATGATAATACTCAATAACAGAGTCAGATCCTGCATCAATTTTTTCAGGCATTCGGCTGGCATGTAGCACCCTAAACAAAAGTGAAAAATCGGCATATAATTCCTCTTCAAATATCCGCTCCAGGTCAAATTCAAGATAACTCATTCTAACTAAGCGAGTAGCATCTCTGAGTAACCTTAAGTGACGTCCGTTAGTAACAATGGCATATAAATGTTCTGTATTATTCAGGTATTCTTGAACCAAAGCATGTGGCGATAATCGTGGTCCCCCAGAATCTCTTCGTTTATCCAAATTATCATTATACCCCATAATATGAATCGGGTATTTATCTCTATTTGTTGCTGAATGGCTAATGGCATAAGACTTTCCATTTACTTGCTGTGCTTTTTGAATTCCAACTTCATAGGCCAATTCAGAAAGTAGCGGAATGATGAGTTTTTCTCGTGTTAGAGAAGTTCCCGTATCCCCCATAGGTAAAGTTTCCAGTCTTTTTTTATACGCACGCCAATGCGTTCGCATGATTGACCAGGCCATTCCTACTTCATCTCTTAATGAGGCAGACCTTGATAAACCAAACGCTTCTGGAGATTGATGCTTGAATTTTTCTTCCGTTCTGATTTTATCTAAAACCTCTGAAGAAATAATGTTTCCTTGTATGTTTATGCTTGAGAAATCCATATTTACAACGCTTTAGGTTTAGGCATTAATACATAAATCCCCATTACGTCTGGAGGTAAGACTGGGTGAACCGCCTCAAAACGTCTTCCACCCACCAATTCTTTAAACCTACTGTGAGATTCAACTAAATGAACCGCTCTTTTCTTTGCTAAATCTTGCACCTCACTTTTTAATGATCCATAATTGTCAGAAACCTCATTGAATAGCTGTTGTTGTCTTTCATGCGGAATATTTACGGCGCTTTGCGCTTCTAATAGTAATGCTTTACACGTTGGGTAATCTAAAATTTTCCGATTTCCATCTGTGCCAGAAAAACCCCATAAATACATTTCCTCAGCAATTAACTCCCTGTTTCTACCCACTTCTTTAATCACGTTTCGAACCCTAAACTGAACAACAGTAGTTCTTTTTTCAACCGATTCAGTTTGAATAACCGCAGCTCTTGCAACATGCCCCACACCAGACTTAGGTTCAAAGGCCAAGGCCATAATAAGTTGTGCCAATTGCTCGACAAATTTGTGATTCCGTCCAATATAAACTCTTCCTTTTGGAGTAGGGGATTCAAAACTTAAGGGAATGGTGTCCACCTTTGGCAAGGTTTGTTTTAAGTGACTTGGGAGGTTAACTGGGTCCAAATCATACCCATTTTTTTCTTTATTCACAGTTGCGCCAAGTGTTCGGCAACCTTGCACCACAAAATTTTCAACAGTAGTCACATCTCCAATAACTTCATCAACTTCTTTTAATTCCTTTTCAATTGTTTGCGGGTCAATACTTTCATGTGCGAAAATCGAACGTAATTTCTCCGCTTTTTCTTTGGCTTGTTCCAATTGATTCGTAATGATTTTATCAAAATCAGAAACTTCATCACCAAAATCCATCAGCATTTGATTAGCCGTATGTTCCGCTTTAGAAGGATCTAATAATACTTCCTTCAAAACCGAATCCATTATGGATTGATTTTCGTCACCTATGACAATAGACACACCAGTTGCCTTTTGAATATCTCTTACCTTTTTAATTAATACATTTAAAACCACTTTATCAATTGGGTTATCCTCTCCCCAAAGTAAGTAGGCATAAACCTTTTCAGCGGCTTGCCCATATCTGTCAACGCGCCCTTCTCTTTGTTCAAGACGATTCGGGTTCCATGGCAAATCATAGTGTAAAACAGCCGTAAAATGCTCTTGAAGGTTGATCCCTTCTGACAAACAATCGGTAGCAATGAGGACACGTTTTTTACTTTTCCCCATTTGATCAATCATCTCTTTTCGTTGTTCATCTCCAAATTCAGAGGTGATGGTTTGAACATCAATACTGTTAGGTAGGGCAGTTTTCAATAAACCGCCTAAATATTTTGCTGTTGCTATATATCTGCAAAAAATAATGGGGTATATGTCCTTTTTGATCCACTCCTTAGTTTGCTCGACAGCAAACTTGGCTGTTTGGTCATTTTTCAAAGACATTAACTTTTCAATTTGACTGATCAAATCATCAATCACCAAAACTTCTTCATTTTTGAATTCGAGTTGCTCCATCAAGGCAGTTTCAACCACGTCAGAGTCATTGTCTTCAGATGAAAACAAGGGGTTATCAATTTCAAGATCTTCAACTACAACCTTTTTTTCACGTCTAGCCTTCAACATTTCGAGTCCAGCTTGCGGACTTGACATTACACCTCTTAAAAGTGCCAATGCCGCCCAATAATGCGAAAAACCTTTTTTAGTTTCTTCTCCTTTTTTTGTAATACCCTGTCTATCAGACATAATCTCCGTCATAGCTGTACTCAATATTTCGTTATAATTTATCGAAGGAGGTTTTATTGGATATGGGCCATTTACATTTTCACTAGCAAGCAATTTATCAGTTATTCCTTCTCCATGTTTTTTATATTTCTCCTCTAAATCTACATGAAGATTAACAATCATTTTGTAAGTCAGAGATTCCTTACCTCTCTTAGTCCATTCAAGTTTGCCATTTATTTTCTTAAAATAGCCACTA
>CAKZPK010000375.1 GCA_937139035.1 uncultured Crocinitomix sp.
TGCGAAATAGTATGTACATATGCATCCCGAATATGCGCCCCTCCATCTTCAAAAGGATAATTACAATTAGCAGCAGCTTTTATAATTAAATGCTGAAATTCATCTCTATCCTTATCCTGAAATATTTGATGCTGAATAGCGTAGTTATAACCGTACTGATCTTTCATCACAAAGTCCATCCCTCTTTGATCATATGCCCAAGAATCATTACCGTGTTTATTGTAATATCCCTGACCTTCATCAATAAAAGATCCATCCTCCTCAAACAGTTCAATTGCTCCATCAAAATTGTTTGAAAAAGAACCTGGAGCAACATTATTTAAAAAATCGGTTACCTCGTCTCCGCAAATAGATAGAACAGGAAGGTCATGCGTTTCATTAATGAAGTAAGTATTTGTTTCAACAAAACTTGCAGGCGTACTAGGATCAGATGAAAAAGCACGAGCGCGCAATACTGTTGTTGCACTAATACTCACAGGTCCGGCATATGCTGTTGAGGATTCAGTAGGAATTGATCCATCCAAAGTATAATAAATTGTTGCTGCACCATCAGGTGTTGACAGTGAAACACTTTGCGTTCCTGTATAATAACCTGGCGCCAAACTCATTGTAGGAATATTCGTGTAATAATTTAACCCGCCTGTATTAGTTGCTCCCAAATTAGGACTCGTAAAAATGCTCCAAGTTCCAGCTCCGTCAGTCGTTCTTCCATACGAATGATTTTTTTGTGTCATTTTTACAATTTTCAAACTATCGACAATTGTACCCGCAGAAGAACTTAAAATAATCCACTCATTTTTTGTTTGGGCCAATCCCAAATCTACATGAAGTTCATCTCCAATTATTTCGTTTCTATCAGAAAATATAACTTTCAAAAAGCCATTGCCAGGAATAGATGCTCCTGCAGTAATTTCGCGCTTATTGAGGTTACTGCTTTTATCAGAAATAAAATAACCTGTCAGGTCAAATGCGGCGGCATCAGAATTATAAAACTCTACCCAATCATTTTGATCTGCGAGGCCATCTGTATAATTAGAAATATTTGAGCAAGAATACTCGTTAATGAATACCTGCGCGTTAGCACCTTGGCAAATTAACAGCAATAAAACCACATAAAACTTGAACGTCATAAGTTATTAATTATGTGAGAAATTTGAATGAATTAACATTCGCTTAACCTTCTCTTAACTCAAATTTAAGAAATAAAGTGCGCATATCGGCTAAGAATAAAGCCTTTAATTGTTGATTTTCACGGCATTATTATATCAATCTTGTAATCTCAATTAAGATGACAACTGCTTATTTCAGCCAAAATAAAATTAAGAAATGAATGTAAATGAGGTTCGCTCAATTACCTTTTAGCAGCAATTTTTTGCATTACAGCCATTAAAGGAACTAGGGTTTTATGTGAATTATACCCATCAAATGCTGACGCATGATACGTAGAATCTTTCGTACTTAGTTTAACTGATCCATAAGGTGCAGCGTCTGTTGCTCTCTTGTTAGTTGGAGATTCTAAATCTGCAATTGCTTCTAATTTAACTGCAGACATGCTTGCCGTTAACTCATGCCATTCTTCTGGCGTAGTTGCACGCGCAGTTCTAGTTGGTTCAGATCGGCCAGAAAAAGCACTAACAACGGAGTCTTGTGTAACAGTTAAAACTCTTGATCCAAGCATTGTTGTTGATTTATACTCATACTTTACAATGTCAGTTGTTTTACAAGAAACAATTAAAAGTGCTGCGATTAATGGTAATATATATTTCATGGTAATAATCTTAATTCAGTTGGTATTATAATGGGTATAATTCAAAAACTATTCCACAATTAGCAGATAGTTGTTTCTTTTGCCTTTACTCAAAAGTACAAATTTATCTGCGATCAAATCATCCTGCGTAATTACGTAATCATCTTTCACCTTTGAGCGGTTAACACTAATAGCGTTTCCTTTTAACTCACGGCGCGCCTCAGATTGAGAATTCAAAAATCCTCCTTTTGCAGCAAGTGCATCAACAATTCCTAGACCTCCGTCCATATCAGCCTTTGAAATAACAGTTTGTGGTACACCATCAAATCCATCTCTAATATCCTGTTCGCTCAACTGTTTCATGTCTTCTATAGTCGCCTTTTTATTGAACAAAATTCCAGTTGTTTTCAAAGCACTATCCAAGGCTTCTTGTCCGTGCACCATCAATGTAACTTCAGCAGCCAAACGTTTTTGTAAGGCACGCAAATGCGGTGCTTCAGCTTGCTCGGCTTCTACTGCCTCTATCTCTTCTTTTGTTAGGAATGTAAACGTTCTAATATACTTAGGCGCATCCGCATCAGTTGCATTTAACCAAAATTGGTAAAAAGCATACGCAGACGTTCTGTCCGTTGTTAACCACACGGCTCCACCTTCTGTTTTCCCAAACTTAGTCCCATCTGCCTTCGTCATTAAAGGACATGTAAAAGCAAATCCTTCTCCGCCAGCTACTCGTCTAATTAACTCTGTACCTGTTGTTATATTTCCCCATTGATCGCTTCCTCCCATTTGAATTTTACAATTCAAATCTTTATACAGATGCAAAAAGTCATACCCTTGCAATAATTGGTATGAAAACTCAGTAAATGAAATCCCTGTTTGAATTCTTGTTTTAACAGAATCCTTGGCGCTCATATAATTTACTGTTAGGTGTTTTCCAACATCCCGAATAAATTCAATGAATGAAAAATTCTTCATCCAGTCATAATTATTCACCAATTTAGCACCTGTCTCACTCTCATTAAAATCTAAAAAGCGACTTAGCACACCTTGCACTCCAGCCACGTTTTTATTCAATGTTTCCTCATCCAATAAATTTCTTTCATCTGATTTTCCAGAAGGATCTCCTACCATACCAGTAGCACCACCAACCAAAGCAATTGGTTTATGACCTGCACGCTGCATGTGTTTAAGCATCATTATTGGAATTAGCGATCCTACGTGTAAAGAATCTGCTGTTGGATCAAAGCCACAATAACCTGTTACGATTTCTTTTACAAGTAATTCTTCTGTTCCAGGCATAATGTCTTGCAACATTCCTCTCCATCTTAGTTCTTCAACAAAATTTTTAGGCATTGATCTATGTTTTATTGTCCGTTCTTTTAATTCGGCAGTAAAGATAGTTTTTTTACGTGAGTTGGTCTATGTGAAAGACATATGAAATATGCAAGCACAGGATTACAATAGTTCATTGGCAAGATTTGCCAAATCAGAACGTTCTCCTTTTTCCAATTTTATGTGCGCAAATAATTCATGCCCTTTTAAGCGGTCAATCAGATAGGTTAAGCCATTACTTTCTTCATCCATATATGGCGTATCAATTTGTTTGATATCACCAGTAAACACAACTTTAGTTCCTTCCCCGGCTCTAGTAATAATGGTTTTCACCTCATGCGGACTTAGATTTTGAGCTTCATCAATTATAAACATAACGTTTGACAAACTTCTACCTCTAATAAATGCCAATGCAGTAATTGATAATTCTCCAGACTCCTCCATTTCATCCAACACTTTATGTTTTTTCTCGCCTGGTCTAAATTGGCTTTTAATAAACTTTAAGTTATCCCAAAGCGGTTGCATATATGGTGATATTTTATCCTCAGCACTCCCCGGTAAAAAACCAATATCTCTATTGCTTAGTGGAATAATTGGGCGCGCTAAAATTATCTGATTATAAAGGTGACGTTGTTCCAAGGCTGATGCTAATGCAAGAAGTGTTTTTCCAGTTCCGGCAACCCCTTGGAGACAAACCAATTTAATCTCAGGATTCAACAATGCATTAACTGCGAATGCTTGCTCTGCATTTCTTGGTTTTACATTATAAACATAAGACTTATCAACTCGCTCAATTTTGTCTAGCTTTTGATTATAATGACTCAAAACAGATTCACTTGCACCATTCTTAAGGATGTAATAGCCGTTTGCTAGTTTCTGTTTCCCCAGAATACTTCCAGCATCAATACTCCCTTTTTTATAAAGCTCACTAATTTTTTTGGAATCTATATTTTCAATGACAGGAAACCCTTCTGAGAATTTTTCAATATCCTTTACTTTGCCAGTTTCATAATCTTCAGACAACAAACCAATTGCTTTTGCCTTTAGTCTTAAATTAATATCCTTTGTAACTAAAACAACTTGCCGGTTCTTATTGGTATCCGCCAATGTAATGGCAGCATTAATAATCTTATGATCATTTTTTCCAACGCCATAAATTGCTTCCGCATCTCTGCCGTTTACCAAGTTAGACATGACAATCTTTAGCTTTCCCTTACCTTTTCCTAAATTGACCCAATCATTTAGTCCAGATTCTGATAATTTATCCAAAAAACGTATAATCTCTCTTGCTTGAAAATTTTTAGTATCGTTACCCACCTTGAAATTATCCAATTCTTCTAAAACAGTGATTGGAATTGCCACATCATGGTTTTTAAAATTTTGCACGGCGCCGTGGTCGAACAAGAGTACTGAAGTATCTAATACAAAGATTTTTTTTATCGTTTTTTTGGTCATAGAAATACGTTTGAATGTTATATGAATATAACGCTAAAATCGCGCAAAATTTCGTATTGATGTTTTAAGTTATTAACGTTAAATTTTTAATGCTTTTAGCTATTATTCTATTGACATCATACTACAAATTTTGTTCCTAAAACACTTCCTTAATTCAAATGAAGTGTGCAAGAATAAAAAGTGATTACAAGATTCATCAATACTTGAAACAGAATTAAAAATTTTGCATAAAAAAAGCCCTGATGTTAATCATCAGGGCTTCCGTATTTTTATTTTGAAAGACTCTTAT
>CAKZPK010000376.1 GCA_937139035.1 uncultured Crocinitomix sp.
TGGATGCAGGAATGCGGCAATTAAACAAAACAGGTTTCATGCATAACCGCGTACGAATGATCGTGGCCAGTTTTTTAATTAAACATTTATTAATTGATTGGCGTTGGGGAGAAGCTTATTTTGCAGAGAAATTATTGGACTTTGATTTAGCATCAAACAATGGCAACTGGCAATGGGCAGCAGGAACAGGATGTGATTCGGCTCCATACTTTAGAGTTTTCAATCCCACGTTGCAGCAAGAGAAATTTGACAAAAACCTTAACTATATCAAACGCTGGATTCCAGATTTTGATCCTGAAAATTATATTGCACCAATAGTTGAACATAAAATGGCACGTGTTAGAGCTATTGAAACTTATAAGGTTGCACTGGACCAATTTAGAACTTAAAGTTATTGATTTGTTAAAATAGATATTTACGCATAAATTATCAGTTACTTTAAAATATGGAAACAGTTTTAATTACAGGCGGAAGTGGTTTAATTGGACAAGCATTATCCAAATTATTAATTGAAAACGAATATGCTGTTAGGCATTTATCACGGTCAGTTAATGGAGATGAAAAGTATCCTACTTTTAAATGGAATTTAAACAATCAAGAATTGGACACTAAAGCACTTGCAGGTGTTGATCACATCATTCATTTGGCTGGAGAAAATGTTGGTGATGGCAGATGGACAACTGAACGTAAAAAGCGAATTTTATCCAGCAGAATTGACACATTATCTCTCCTTCAAAAACATTTACAGAACAAGCAATTAAAATCGTTTATTTCGGCATCTGGCATCAGTTATTATGGTACTAAAACCACCGCGAATATATTTAACGAAAATGATCCGAAAGGAACTGATTTTTTAGCAGACATAAGTGTGCAATGGGAGAAAAAAGCCTTTGAAATGGAATCCTTTTCCAACCGTGTTGTAGCGTTGCGTACTGGTGTTGTTTTAAGTAATAGCGGTGGAGCGTTGGAAAAATTAATAAAGCCAATTAAGATGGGAATTGGTTCAGCTTTAGGTTCTGGCAAACAATATATGCCCTGGATTCATATTAATGATTTGTGTGCAATTTATTTGCGCGCCTTGCAAAACACAAACCTCAGCGGTAGCTATAATGCGGTCTCTTCGCAGCACACCACCAACTTAGAAATGACACAAGCTGTTGCCAAAGCATTGGGCAAAAAATTGTGGGCGCCAAAGGTTCCTGCATTTATGCTCAAGCTCTTATTTGGTGAAATGGCACAAATAATTTTAGAAGGTAGTAGAATTGATAATTCTAAGCTTAAAGCTACAGGATTCACATTTGAATTTGATGATTTAGAGACTACTTTAACAGCTTTGTTAAAACAAGCCTAGATCTATCTGTTTGAAATTTCATTGAATAGCTCCTCACGAACCTTCCATTGGTCAAAAATTGATTCTGGTTCCCATTCATCCGTCTCTGTTTCACCATGGCCTAATGAAGTATAATAAACAATTTCACTCTCTTTAATAAAGTATTCACAATTCCATGAAGTGATATCTTCTCCTTCTATAAACTCCTCCCACTCGATTGCATAAATGAGCGAATTATTTAATAGAATATACTCTTCAGTGTAGAAAAAGCTCTCCTTATTATAAGTAATAATTACAATTTCAAGCGAATCGTTGACACTATTATAAGTCCATTTTTCATTGCCAAATTCTCTTTCAACAGAAACCTCTAAATATTCCGATTCTGCAGAATCTTTAAAAACATATACGGAATCGACATAAGACATTTCATCCTCATAGATCAACTCTTCAACCAAGGATCTATCAATGTATTGGACAATCTCATTTTCATTGGATAATTCAAATTCATCCGTTTCTTGTTCAGGTTTATCACCTGCGCAGTTTACGAGTAAGAAAATGCTAGAAAATAGAGCTAATAATTTCATTAATTGGTTTAACTAAATGTATCTCCAACTAAAATTAGCGTTAATTTATTGCTTCACCAACTTTTGCGAAATTCCAAGTTCAGGAAAAACCACTAAATAAAGACCTGTTCCCCAATTAGAAACATCTATTTCAGTGTTAGAATAAATTTGTCCTTGATGGATTAATTGGCCTCTAACATCATAAACTTGAATTTGCTCTTGCTCATCAGAATTGAAATAAACATTTACAGAAGACTTTGTTGGGTTTGGGTAGAGTAAAACATCCAATCCAACCTCATCCGCCTCTATGGAAAGAGCTGTATAACTAGTAGAAGCCGCAAAAGTTGGAAACATTCGGATAAAAGGACCATCTCCGTTTGGATACCTTCCGTAGGTTGTACCAGAACTCATTTCAGGAAACTTTACCTTATTAATTTCAAATTCGTCAGCATCTAATAAAACAACCGTTTCTCCTGAAGAGGTTAGTTTAAAGTTAGCATGTAATCCTTCTTCCGTTGTATCCTCATCTGCCCAAATAATAAGATACCCATT
>CAKZPK010000377.1 GCA_937139035.1 uncultured Crocinitomix sp.
CAGCCGTAAAAATAATTGGCATTCTAGATGGCGTAATTGAATGCGAAAATGAAACAGCATTGGAAAAGTTAGAAATTTCCAAAGGGGAAATCGGTGAAATTATAGTCAGTGGATCTCATGTTTTGCGTGAGTATTTTAATAATGAAACGGCATTAAAACGGAATAAAATATTTTTTGGTGATGATTGCTGGCATCGAACGGGGGATAGCGGTTATTTAGGTAAAAATGGCTCATTATATTTGACTGGAAGATGCAATACATTAATTAAAATCAACAAAAAAGTAGTTGCACCTTTTATTTATGAAAGTTACTTTCAATCATTAGAAGGCGTGGAAATGGGAACAATTTTACAGGAAAAACATCAGATATTAGTGATTATAGAACTAAATGATCCCACGAAAAAATCGGTGATTACAAAAGCAATCAAAGCACTTGATTTTCCATATAATCAATTAATTTTTGTTAAAAAAATACCACGAGATCCGAGGCATAATTCCAAAATTGATTATCCAAAATTGAGAAATCAGTTGTAACCTATTTTTTTAGATATAAAATGAATAAAGGCGTACAAAGATTATTACTTTGTGCGCCTTTATTCATTCAGCAGTGCTTTTTTGAGAGCAATCGAATTAAGAATTAGTTCGGTAAACCGTCCAAGAAGCTAATTTTCCATCTTTAATATAAAAAATAGCTTTTTTGTTTTTATATACTAAATATTGTCCTTTTCTAGTTTCTTGAATATAAGTGGCAGGGCCATATTTTTTCAAGAAAGCATCTTTGGAAGTCCCGACGGATAAACCTAAACCAGTTGTTCCACCGAAATTACTATTTGTAATTTGACAAATAACAAATCGCTCACCGCTATTCACTAAATGAACAGATACTTTTGATTGATCCAATTTTTTGAAGGCATAAACAATACTTTTATTTACTTCAACTTGACCATCAACGTCCAAATCTTCAGCAAAATCATCCAAGTTAAAGCCTTCGATACGCTCAGATTTTAAAGACATTTTTTGCTTTTCAGCTTCTACCTCTGGTCTTGCGTTATTTGTATTAATATAAAGATTTAACTCCGCCAAATTAGCAGATAAAGGAAAATCATTTTTTACATCAGTCAATAATTCTACGCCCTCTTCTGCTTCTTCTAAATGGAAACTTGCGATTGCACGAAGGATTTTAGCATCTCCTCTTGTTTTTTTATTCTTACCTTTTTTAGCTAATCTTTCTGCTTTTTTTGCCCAATATTGCGCGTCTTCGTGTTCGCCCATAATATCATAAGCACAGGCCAAATTCAAATAAGCCGTTTCATATTTTTTGTCTAATGCTTTCGCTTGTTCAAAATAATTAACCGCTTTATTCAATAATTCGGTAACAATTTTTTGTTGTGCATTACCGAATGCCAAATCACCACCTCTAGAATTTACTTCCAAACGTGTTTGACCATCTAATTGCAAAGGATAAGCATATTTTTTGTATTTACTTTCTGGAAAACCTTTTGCAGGAATAAGAGACAATGCCGCCATAACAGCATTAACACCAGCATTATTATAAATCTCGCGGCTTTGAAAATCCTTTAGAATATAGCCAAAATAGACTTCAGCATCTTCGAATTGCTCCAAAACAACTAAATGATTGGCTGTTTGATAAATATTGACTAATTCCTCCATGCGTCCTTCTGCTTCTACTGCGAGTTTAGCGCGATTTTCAAGGCTAGGATAACCTGGGATTTCATGTGTCAAACCGTAAGCATCGTAAACTGCATCTAAGAATTTAGGCATAATTCCAAATGTATTGAAGCCTGCAGAATGAGCTAAAAAACCACCTAAATAATCTGCTTCCGTTTCATGGACAGATTTGGCAGTATGAGAAGAAGTATTACTTTTTACATCTTTAGATAATTCCATATTGGTATAAGCGCTTGCAAATTCACTACCCCAATTGTGTTTCTCATAATAATGAATAATTTCGTGTCCTAGGAGTGCAGCCATAGCATTTAATGAATCTGCGCCATAACTAACACAAACATCATAAGCCTTTTCTTCTAAGCCAATTTGTGCTTTTTTCCCGTTCATCCAAGCAACATAACGTTCCTTCGATTGCATGACGAAAGTTGGAACTTTCAAACGCTTATCACCTTTCGCATCAATTAATTGGTCGTAAACCTTTTTAGCTACTTCATATTTATAGCTATTGGTAGATAATAGGGTAGATTCTTGTTCTTTTGCACTAGTAAATCCAATGATCATGAGTGTTAGAAGAAAAAAATATGTAAATTTTTTCATTAGAAATGTTGATTTGCTTGAATGTATAAAGAGAAAAAATTAATACTATAAATATAAACTTAAACTAC
>CAKZPK010000378.1 GCA_937139035.1 uncultured Crocinitomix sp.
ACCTAACTCAAGTCCTGCCCATCCGAAAACAGTTTCATAAATCTGACCAAGGTTCATACGAGATGGTACCCCTAGTGGATTCAGTACAATATCAACTGGTGTTCCATCATCTAAGAACGGCATATCTTCTTGACGAACAATATTGGCAACAATACCTTTATTTCCGTGACGTCCCGCCATCTTATCACCTACTTTCAACTTACGTTTCTTAGCAACATATACTTTCGCCATTTTCACAATTCCAGTTGGTAATTCATCACCAACAGAGATTTGGAATTTTTTACGTTTGTAGATTCCTAATAAATCGTTTGCCTTAATAGAGTGGTTATGTAACACTCGTTGGATTAACTTATTGATTTCAGCATCTTTTGTCCAATCATATGGATTAACAATACTAAAGTCAACAATCATCAAATTCTTTTCAGAGAACTTAATACCTTTCTTTAGAATTTCTTCTTTAAAGTTATTATATACCCCAGCAGATTTGTGATCAACTAAAATTTTCAGCAATTTGTCAATCAACACTCCTTTTAATTGTCCTGCTTCTACTTCGTAGTCAGCATCCAATTGAGCAAGCATTGGTTTATCTTTTGCTTTTGTTTTTCTATCTTTAATTGCTCTAGAGAACAATTTCTTAGCAATAACAACACCTCTTAAAGATGGAGAAGCTTTCAATGAAGCATCTTTTACATCACCAGCTTTATCACCAAAGATTGCTCTTAGTAATTTTTCTTCTGGTGAAGGATCAGTTTCTCCTTTTGGTGTAATCTTACCAATTAAGATATCACCCTCTTTAATTTCAGCACCAACTCTAATAATTCCGTTTTCATCCAAATCTTTAGTAGCTTCTTCAGAAACGTTTGGAATATCAGCAGTTAATTCCTCAAGACCACGTTTTGTATCACGTACATCAATTGAGTACTCATCAATATGAACTGAAGTAAAGATATCCTCACGAACAACTTTTTCAGAGATTACAATTGCATCCTCAAAGTTATATCCTTGCCAAGGCATAAATGCCACTTTCAAGTTTTGCCCTAAAGCTAACTCTCCAGCTTGTGTTGCATAACCTTCACAAAGTACTTGTCCTTTAGAAACTTTATCTCCTTTAGAGATAATAGGTCTTAAGTTAATTGTTGTACTTTGATTCGTTTTTTGGAATTTAATTAATTGATAAGTTTTAACATCTCCGTCAAAGCTTACCAATTTATCAGCCTCAGATAAGTTATATCTAATTTTGATTTCGTTAGCATCCACATATTCAACAACACCATCTCCTTCAGCATTAATCAATACACGAGAATCTCTAGCAACAATACCTTCAATTCCAGTACCAACAACTGGTGAATTTGGTTTCAATAATGGTACCGCTTGACGCATCATATTCGATCCCATCAGGGCACGGTTGGCATCATCATGCTCCAAGAAAGGAATAGAAGATGCAGCAATAGAAGCAATTTGGTTTGTTCCAACATCCATCAATGCAATTGCATCTGGCGTTACAACAGGGAAATCCCCTTCTAACCTTGCTTTAATTTTTTCGTCAACAAATTTTCCAGTTTTGTCGATTTCCATACTCGCTTGCGCGATTATTTTCGACTCTTCTTCTTCAGCACTTAAATAAGTAGGTGCTCCAGACTGATCAACTTTACCTTTAGTCACAGACCAATAAGGTGTTTCGATAAATCCTAGTTTGTTAACTTTCGCAAATACACATAAAGAAGAAATCAAACCAATATTCGGTCCCTCTGGTGTTTCAATCGTACAAAGACGACCGTAGTGCGTATAGTGAACATCACGAACCTCAAATCCTG
Organism: uncultured Crocinitomix sp.; assembly: GCA_937139035.1. Lineage (GTDB taxonomy): Bacteria > Bacteroidota > Bacteroidia > Flavobacteriales_D > Crocinitomicaceae > Crocinitomix. Next base: position 1,815 of record CAKZPK010000378.1, read on the forward strand.
CTCTTTCACGAGATAAACCTCCTGGCCCTAGTGCCGAAAGTCTTCTTTTGTGCGTTACCTCAGATAATGGATTCGTTTGATCCATAAACTGAGAAAGCTGATTTGTTCCGAAGAATGAATTAATTACAGATGAAAGCGTTTTAGCATTAATCAAATCAATTGGTGTAAAGACCTCGTTATCTCTAACGTTCATTCTTTCACGAATTGTTCTAGCCATACGAGCTAAACCAACACCAAACTGATTGTGTAATTGCTCACCAACAGTTCTAACACGTCTATTTGACAAGTGATCAATATCATCAATTTCCGCTTTCGCGTTAATTAACTCGATCAAGTATCTAACAATAAGGATGATATCCTCTTTTGTTAATACTTTTTGCTCAATATCAGTATCTAACCCTAATTTTTTGTTGATTCTATAACGACCAACTTCACCTAAATCATATCTTGAATCAGAGAAGAATAGTTTTTCGAAAACACCACGCGCCGTTTCGAAATCAGGCGGCTCAGCGTTACGTAATTGACGGTAGATATGCTCAACCGCTTCTTTCTCTGAGTTAGAAGTATCTTTTTGTAATGTATTGTAGATAATTGCGAAATCCGCAGAGTTTACATTTTCTTTGTGTAAGATAACAGATTTAACACCTGCATCTAAAATCAAATCAACATGCTCTTGCTCTAATAATGTTTCACGATCTAACAATACTTCGTTTCTTTCAATAGAAACAACCTCTCCAGTATCCTCATCAACGAAATCCTCTACCCAAGTTTTTAAAACTCTAGCAGCTAATTTACGTCCCATTACTTTTTTCAATCCAGACTTGGTAGCTTTAACCTCGTCAGCAAGATCGAAAATTTCTAATATATCTTTATCACTTTCAAATCCGAGTGCACGGAATAAAGTAGTTACTGGCAATTTCTTTTTACGATCGATATACGCATACATCACTGAATTAATATCAGTAGCGAATTCAATCCATGAACCTTTAAAAGGAATAATACGCGCCGAGTATAATTTCGTTCCGTTGGCATGTCTAGACTGACCGAAGAATACTCCGGGAGATCTATGCAACTGAGAAACGATTACACGCTCAGCTCCGTTAATTACGAAAGAACCTTTTGGTGTCATGTAAGGTATTGTACCTAAATAAACGTCTTGTACGATCGTCTCAAAATCCTCATGTTCAGGATCGGTACAATACAATTTAAGCTTTGCCTTTAATGGCACACTATAAGTCAACCCTCTATCAATACACTCAGCAATAGTGTAACGTGGGGGATCAACAAAATAATCTAAGAATTCAAGTACGAATTGGTTTCTAGTATCAGTGATTGGAAAATTTTCACTAAACACCTTGAAAAGACCTTCGTCACTTCTGTTTTCTGGTGTTGTCTCCAACTGAAAGAATTGTCTGAACGACTCCAACTGAATATCTAGGAAATCAGGGTATTCAAACAGCGCCGACTGGCTTCTAAAATTGATTCTTTCTTTAGTTATATTATTTGGTACCAAGGCTAATTTTTTTTATTAAAGAAAATTAATTCTAAATGTGTGAACTATAAAACAGGAGTAGGCACATGCCCAAAAGAGCAGTGCCTATTCCTGTAAATCTTAAGTATTCTTACTTAACTTCAACTTCTGCTCCAGCCTCTTCTAATGAAGTTTTAAGACCGTTAGCTTCGTCTTGAGATACACCTTCTTTGATTGCAGTTGGTGCACTATCAACTAATTCTTTAGCTTCTTTTAACCCTTTTCCGGTTAATTCTTTCACTAATTTTACAACAGCAAGTTTAGATCCACCAGCAGCTTTTAAGATAACGTCAAACTCAGTTTGAGCTTCTTCAGCAGCACCACCACCGTCTCCAGCAGGTCCAGCAACAACTGCAGCAGCAGCAGGCTCGATTCCGTACTCATCTTTAAGGATAGTTGCTAATTCGTTAACTTCTTTTACTGTAAGGTTAACTAGTTGTTCTGCGAATTCTTTTAATTCAGCCATTTTATTTTGTTTTAATTAAGGTTATTGATAAAAATAATTATGCTTCTGATCTCTCAGAAAGCGTTTTAATAAGACCTGCGATTGTGCTACCACCAGACTTAAGTCCAGAAATAACGTTTTTAGCAGGTGATTGTAGCAAGCCAACGATTTCTCCGATAAGCTCCTCTTTACTTTTGATTGCACTTAGGAATTCTAAGTTTTCATCTCCAGTGTAGATTGACTCTTCGATAAATGCCCCTTTAATAAGTGGTTTATCATTTTTCTTACGGAAATCTTTAATCAGCTTTGCTGGTGCATTTCCAACTTCAGAGAACATGATTGCAGTAGGTCCAGCAAGAACTCCGTAAAGTTCTTCATAGTCAGTTCCTTCAATGCTATCCATGGCTTTCTTAAGCAATGTGTTTTTTACAACACGTAACTCAATATTACCTTTGAAACATTTTTCTCTTAATTGGTTGACAGTTTCAACAGTTAAACCTGCCGTATCAGTCAAATAGAAAACACCCGTTTCAGACAGCTTACTAGCCAAGTCTTCAATGTACTGTGATTTTTCTTCTCTTGTCATAATTTCGGGGTTTATTAGTTAGCATAACCTTTAGCATCTACAGAGATACCAGGGCTCATTGTTGAACTAATGTTAATACTCTTTACGTACGTTCCTTTTGCCGCAGTCGGTTTAAGCTTCATGATTGTAGCTAACAATTCATTGACATTATCCTGGATTTTACTTGCCTCAAAAGAAGCTTTAGCAACTGCCGCGTGAATAATACCAAATTTGTCAACTCTAAAATCAATTTTACCAGCTTTAACTTCTGTTACAGCTTTAGCAACATCCATAGTTACTGTACCTGTTTTTGGATTAGGCATTAGACCACGTGGCCCTAAGATTCTACCTAAAGCTCCAACTTTCCCCATTACTGAAGGCATAGTTACAATAACGTCAACATCAGTCCATCCCCCTTTTATTTTAGTGATGTACTCATCTAAGCCAACGTAATCAGCTCCTGCAGCTGTAGCTTCAGCCTCTTTGTCAGGTGTGCAAAGTACTAATACTTTAACATCTTTACCTGTACCATGAGGTAGAGCAACAGTTCCACGAACCATTTGATTTGCTTTTCTCGGATCAACTCCTAAACGAACTGCAACATCAATAGATGCGTCAAATTTAGTTGTAGTAATTTCCTTAACTAATGCACAAGCTTCAGACACGCTATAAGCTTTCTCTTGGTCAATTTTCGCCAAGACTTCTTTTCTTTTCTTACTTATTCTAGCCATTGCTCAATTAATTAGATTCTGGAAATGCGCCTTGAACAGTGATACCCATACTGCGAGCAGTACCAGCTACCATTTTCATAGCAGACTCAACTTTAAAAGCATTCATATCCTGAATTTTATCTTCAGCGATTGCTCTTACTTGATCCCATGTTACTTTTGCTACTTTGATTCGATTAGGTTCTGCAGAACCAGATTTCAGTTTAGCTGCTTCTAGTAATTGTACTGCAACAGGAGGAGTTTTTACGACAAATTCGAAAGACTTATCTCCATAAACAGTAATAACAACCGGAAGTACTTTTCCTGCTTTTTCTTGGGTTCTCGCATTAAATTGCTTACAGAACTCCATAATGTTCACCCCTTTTGCACCTAATGCAGGTCCTACTGGAGGTGAAGGATTAGCAGCTCCTCCTTTGATTTGAAGCTTGATTAATCCATCAACTTGTTTTGCCATTATATGTTTGTTTTTTGTAGTCAAACATACCGTTGTTCTCGAATGGGAAACATTCTATTTCATTCGAGCAGTATTCCTACACGTTAATATACTACGCTTAATTATTCTTTTCAACCTGCATATAGCTCAACTCCAAAGGAGTTTTTCGACCAAAGATCTTCACCATAACTTGCAGCTTTTTCTTCTCCTCATTCACTCCCTCTATCACACCATTAAACCCGTTGAATGGTCCGTCAATTACCTTAACAGTTTCACCTTCAACAAATGGAATGTTCATTTCTTCTTCTTGCTCAGCCAATTCATCAACTTTACCAAGAATACGATTAACTTCACTAGTACGCATAGGCATTGGGTCACCACCTTTAACAGCTCCCATAAATCCTATTACATTTGGAACACTTTTAATAATGTGTTGAACCTCTCCTTCAAGACTTGCTTCGATAAGCACATATCCTGGAAGGTAGTTTTTCTCTTTACTAATTTTCTTTCCGTTACGGATTTGATATACTTTTTCAGTTGGAATTAGAACTTGTCCAACCAAATGCTCTAATTTGTGCCTTTTGATTTCAAGATCAATATAATCCTTAACTTTTCTTTCTTTTCCGCCAATCGCTCTAACAACGTACCAACGTTTCTTAATTTCAGCCATGTTAAATCGATTATTTGTATGCTCCTACTAAATCATAATAAAACCCAAGAATTCCACTCCAAAGAGGAGCGACAGCTTCATTATCTTCTAATTTGATATTAATTCCAAAGATATAATCCATAACGAAAATCATTAAGGCAAAAATAACTGAGGCTACAAGTACGACAATTGAACTACTTTGCAATTGCTCCCATGTTGGCCATGTTACTTTGTGTACCAATTCGCTAAAAGACTCTTCTATGTATTGTATAATATTAGCCACGTTCTTGTTTTTTAAATCATTTGGCGAAGAGACACATCTGATATCTCTTCTTTTGCACGGGCGGAAGGATTCGAACCCTCATCAGCGGTGTTGGAGACCGACATTCTACCATTGAACTACGCCCGTAGAGACAAATTCCCATCCCGATAGTTATCGGGACGGGATTCTGTCATTATTTTATGCTCAAGTCTATTACTCGATAATCTCAGTAACCTGACCTGCACCTACAGTTCTACCACCTTCTCTGATCGCAAATCTTAACCCTTTGTTAATTGCAACAGGAACGATAAGGTTTACTGTAATAGTAACGTTATCACCAGGCATTACCATTTCTCTTCCTTCTTCAAGGATGATTTCTCCAGTAACATCTGTTGTTCTTAAATAGAACTGTGGTCTGTATTTATTGTGGAATGGAGTGTGACGTCCACCTTCTTCTTTTTTCAAGATATAAACCTCAGCTTTAATTTTAGTATGAGGAGTAATTGAACCAGGTTTAGCGATTACCATCCCTCTTCTGATATCAGATTTCTCAATACCTCTTAATAAAAGACCAACGTTATCACCAGCTTCACCTCTATCTAAGATCTTACGGAACATTTCAACACCAGTTACAGTTGACTTTAATTTCTCGTCACCCATTCCTAAGATATCTACTTCCTCACCAGAGTTAATTACACCAGTTTCGATTTTCCCTGTAGCAACAGTACCACGTCCAGTAATTGAGAATACATCCTCAACTGGCATTAAGAAATCTTTTTCAGTGTCTCTTACTGGTAATTCGATCCAAGTATCAACAGCATTCATTAATTCAATGATAGAACCTTCCCATTTAGCATCACCATTCAATCCACCTAAAGCAGATCCAGCGATTACTGGAGTTTCGTCACCATCATATTCGTAGAAAGAAAGCAATTCTCTGATTTCCATTTCTACTAATTCTAAAAGCTCTTCATCATCAACCATATCCACTTTATTCATGAATACAACCATACGAGGAATACCAACCTGTCTTCCTAATAAGATGTGCTCTCTAGTTTGAGGCATTGGTCCATCAGTTGCAGCTACTACTAAGATAGCACCATCCATTTGTGCAGCACCAGTTACCATGTTCTTAACATAATCGGCGTGACCTGGACAATCTACGTGAGCGTAGTGTCTTGATTCTGTTTCATACTCCACGTGTGAAGTATTGATCGTAATCCCTCTTTCTTTTTCTTCCGGTGCGTTATCGATCGTATCAAAATCTCTAACTTCAGCACCACCAGCTTTTCCTAATACTACAGTAATAGCAGCTGTTAACGTCGTTTTACCGTGATCAACGTGACCAATAGTCCCGATATTCACATGCGGTTTGGAACGGTCGAATGTTTCCTTAGCCATAATCTACAATTGTTTACTTTATTATTAAATTCAAAATTATACAACAACAAAACACACTTACAAAAGTGCGTAATTATCCACGAGAGCCAGTGTTAGACTTTGCGTCTGTTCAGGTGGACTGTTGTTCTCATCTCACCCTCGACTCTATAGAGCCAATGATGGGATTTGAACCCATGACCTCTTCCTTACCAAGGAAACGCTCTACCCCTGAGCTACACCGGCACAAGTTTTTTCTTTTATACCCACTGTCTCGTTCGACAGCTTTAAAAGTTACAAATGCAAAACGCGACGAATCTTATCTTGCACATTTGTTGCTATTCCACCAGCAACCTTTTTACTTCTTTAATTGAGCGAGAGACGAGACTCGAACTCGCGACCCTCAGCTTGGAAGGCTGACGCTCTACCAACTGAGCTACTCTCGCTTAACCTTTTTCAAAGTTTGTTTAGTGGGGAGAGCAGGATTCGAACCTACGAAGACATAAGTCAGCAGAGTTACAGTCTGCCCCAGTTGGCCGCTTTGGTATCTCCCCTTTAAACAAATAGTATTAAAATTGAGCCTCTGGAGGGACTCGAACCCACGACCTGCTGATTACAAATCAGCTGCTCTAGCCAGCTGAGCTACAGAGGCAATTCTCAATGTTAATTACTCTATTAAAAGAACTAAAAAACTCCCGCTTTTTTCAAACGGGAGTGCAAATATATGCTAAACAATTTTATTGTCGTAACAAAAAGTGATTTTTTTTTTATTTTTTTTTATTTCCCTAGCATTTTCTTCTTCAAACTTGAGTCTGCTGGGTCATCACAAAGCCACACTCCAAACAGTGCTTTTTTGAAATCTAATCCCTTTACAGTCACTAAAGATTTGTCATTTCTGTACAATGTACAACCTGTTCCTGGCTGATACACAAGATCATAAACGTCATTAGTTTTAATATCGTCTTTAAAACCTTGATCCATCATCTGATCCATGCGATCTCTTACTGGAGCCACATTATCGTTTGTAGATTTAACAAATCCCTCTTCTAAAGCTTCTTCAAAATTTTCGTTGTCTACCATACCCGAAATGATCTTAATTTTAATAGCCATTGGCTTATCTCCATTAATAATTGCATTTGCGTCGGTCGTTTTTTCTTGTAAATAAAGTACACCTACATACAAATCAATGAACATTTTCTCACGAATGCCACCGCCATTCATTTTCAAATATTCACCCCCAACCTTCATTACATTAGGCATAACATTGCCACTTATTTTTGTTTGAGCCATTGCTGGGGTTAATGCAAGCATGGCAATCATCATTATTAATGTTTTCATTTTCTTTATAATTAAATTGTTCTTTTCTCCTTATGCAAGTTACGTTCCAAAATTAACCTAAATAATTAATATTTAGAATTATATGCTCAGAACCCATAAAAAAACGCCTCGATTGGAGCTCCAATTACGAGACGTTTTTTAAATTTTAAGTTTTATTAAGTGGATAATTTTTCTTTATGCTTTTGCACTTGGCGTTTTAATGCCTGACATGCTAAATCAGTCGCTTCCTCAAAACTTTTACATTGCTTTTTTGCAAATAATTCTTTCCCTGGAATCGCCAATTTAATTTCTGCTACCTTATTTTCCGGCTCTGATGGATTTCCTAATTTCAAGAAAACCTCACCTTGAATTATATTATCAAAATACAATTCTAACTTCCCAATTCTTTTATTAATGAAATCAATCAATTTTCTGTCTGCGTCAAAATGGACGGAATGCACTTGTAAATCCATATCTCTTAAAGGTTTTTTTATCGGTATGACTACCGATCCGCACCACGGGGATGCGATTGTTCGTAAATGGTTTTAATTTGCTTAAACGAATTATGCGTATAAATCTGCGTTGAAGACAAATCTGTATGACCCAATAGTTTTTTGATGGACTCCAGTGAGGCGCCATTGTTTAACATATGAGTAGCAAAGGTATGTCTTAAAACATGCGGACTCTTTTTACTCAAGTTCGTAGCCTTTCCAAGGTAGTAATTTACTTTACTATAAACAAACTTTGGTGTGAGTTTTTTTCTGTTTTTAGCAATCATTAAAAATTCCGAATCAAGCCCAGAATCACGCTTTATACTTCTAAAGCCTACAATCAAACCGAACAAATTATTTGTAATTGGAATAATACGTTCTTTATTTCTTTTCCCTAACACCTTGATTTGACTTTGGCTAACGTTTTGTTCTTTCAGATTAATTAGCTCACTTAAACGTATGCCAGTTTGGTAAAACAATTCCAAAATCAACTCAACCAATGCACGGTCATGAGGATCTTCTTCCTCTTCAAATATCTCAGTAGTCCACAGTTGTTTTTCTGGAACAAACTGAGGTAAAGCCTTTTTTTGCTTTAAACTTTGAACCTTAATTGCTGGATTAACTTCTATTTCTCCTTGTTGCCTTAGGAATTTAAAGAAGGTTTTTACGGTAGATAATTTTCTATTGATTGAGGAATTCTCTAATCCTTGGTCAACAAGCCCTACAAGATAATAACGCATCATTTTATGATTAACCTCTTGAACCGCGGCATCAGATTCCAAATCCAATAAATCATAAAACTGCTCTAAATCCTTTAAGTATGCCAAGACAGTGTGCTGCGAATAGCGCCGCTCATGAATTAGATAGTTTTTAAAGCTTTCAGTATAGGACATAAAAAAAGAGTATAGATTACTCTATACTCTTTAACGTATTTTTTAAGAAAAAGTTTCTTACATTTCTTCTCTTCTCAACTGCTCGATATAAGCTGCTTTCAATTTCATTTGTCTATTAACAACAGATGGTTTAGTAAAATGTTGTCTAGCTCTAAGGTCTTTTAACATTCCAGTACGCTCAAATTTTTTCTTATACTTTTTGAGTGCTCTCTCAATGTTTTCTCCTTCTTTCAATGGTATTATTAACATATCTTTTGTTTAATTATAATCTTATCAGGGGCGCAAAGATAACGCAAAAAAACTTTTTAACAAATCTATTTTAAAATTTCTCTAGAAATAACTAGTTTTTGTATTTCAGAGGTTCCTTCTCCAATAGTACATAACTTTGAATCTCTATAAAATTTCTCAACTGGAAAATCTTTAGTATAGCCGTATCCGCCGAAGATTTGCACGGCCTCAACAGAAACCTCAACTGCAACTTCAGAAGTATAATATTTAGCCATAGCCCCTTCCTTTGTCATTTTTTCGTGATTATTCTTTTTATCAGCCGCTTCTAACAATAATAGTTCAGCCGCCTTAATCTTAGTTCCCATTTCAGCCAATTTAAAGGCTATTCCTTGAAATTGAGAAATTGGCTTTCCAAATTGCTCTCTTTCTTTTGAATATTTTACAGCAGCTTTAAATGCTCCTTGTGCAATCCCTAATCCAAGCGCTCCAATTGAAATACGACCACCATCCAAAACTTTCATAGCTTGAATAAATCCGTCCCCCTCTTTACCAATTAACTGATCTTTATGAACTCTACAGTTATTAAAGATTAACTCAGCTGTTTCAGAGGCACGCATCCCTAGCTTATTTTCCTTTTTACCAGCCATAAACCCAGGAGTACCTTTTTCAATAATGAAAGCACTCATTCCGTGTGAATCACCTTTTTCTCCAGTACGAACAATAACTACTGCAACATCTCCTGAAATTGCATGCGTAATAAAGTTCTTTGAACCATTGATTACATAATAATCACCATCCTTAACAGCGGTTGTAGCCATACCTCCGGCATCTGATCCTGTTCCAGTCTCAGTTAACCCCCAAGCTCCAATGAACTCAGCGGTTGCCAACTTAGGTAAATACTTACGCTTTTGCTCTTCAGAACCATGATATAAAATATGTCCTGTACATAATGAATTATGTGCAGCAACAGATAAACCAATTGAACCACATACTTGAGCGATTTCAGACACAACTGTGATATACTCAAAATATCCTAGTCCACTTCCACCATATTCTTGAGGTACCAAAACACCCATTAACCCAAGATTACCCAATTTCTTGAATAATTCAACTGGAAAAATTTGTGCTTCATCCCATTCCATCATTTTTGGTCGGATTTCTTTTTCAGAAAAATCACGCACCATTTGCTGGATCATTTTTTGGTTTTCGTTTTCTTTAATAATCATATCTCGTAATTAGCGAACGTAAAGATAATAATATTAAACCGAAGGTTATACAGAGAAAATAAAAAAAATTTTGTTACGCGAAAATTCGAGGGAAATCACTATTAATGAACGTTTAAACGGTGAAACTATGTTACCAACGGTTGCGTTTTTTCTCAAACCAATTCGCTTGAACCAAATTCAAGCGGCAATTCATCAAAATTCAATATAGAATTGAAATTTGGCTTTGTCTTGAGATGACATTTCTTCTGGAGTCAAAAAATCAAGATCAGTAATACTTTGCGTATCTCGATATTTTAAAATTGTTGCAACAGCTAACCAATTAGAATAAGGTACTTTTTTCAGCTCATCCTTTGTCGCTGTATTAATATTTGTCTTTTGAACTTTTGAAACATCAATACTAGTTAATTCAACAATGGCACTCTTAGCTTCATCACGAATGGCCATTTCTTGAATTTGTTCAAAATCAACAAAGCCTCCCAATTTTGAACGATAACTTATAATACGATCGGCATAATATTCTCCTATCCCCTGCAAAGAAACCAACTCCTCTTTTGTGGCTTGATTTAATTCTACAATCTCCGTAGTTTTAGCTTCTTCTGCAGGCGTCTCGATTATTTCTTTTTTTTGATACTTTTCTGAATTTTGGATAATTATATGCGCTTCTAATTCAGCATACTTTTCATCACTTACGACATAAAGCTTTTCAATATCTTCCTTTTTTCTGAAAGGCCCATAACTCTCGCGGTATTTAACAATCGAAGCTGCTTGTTTTTCAGAAAATCCCATATCAATCCAGTCTTCTAACCCAATTTTATTCGGATCAAAATCAGTTATAACAACATTGTTTTCTTGATTTTCGAAATGATCTTCTGTCGACTGACTTGAACCATCCTGTTCGAATGATCCGTCATTTAAAACCAGATATTCTAGTTTACTTTCATCTACATCAAAAGGATCGGGGACGTAAGTACTGTACCCCACATTCAAAACAACCGTTAATAAAAGAATTAGTGCAGACAATGCTACCACACCAATCTTTTCTTTTCGATTAAAATTGAAATAAGGTTTCAAACTAGGCTTTTGATTCTTTAATTTTTCTCATAAATCTTACCAATTCATCTTTAGCCCTTGGAGCTAGAATGAACAAACCGATCATATTAGGAACCATCATGGCAAAGATCATTGCATCTGAAAATGCAAGGACTGAATTTAGACTTGCTGCTGAACCAACTATAACGAACATACAAAACAAAATTTTGTATGAATATTCAACACTTTTAGTTCTTCCAAATAAGTAAGACCAAGCCTGGAATCCATAATAAGACCAAGAGATCATTGAACTAAATGCAAACAATACAACTGCTATAGTTAATACATATGGGAACCATGAAATAGTAGATTCAAAAGCAGATGAAGTTAAAAGAATTGCCTGTGCGTCATTCATACCTGAATTGGCAGGATCAACAAAACCAGTAATAATCAAAACCAATGCTGTCATTGTACAAACTAGTACAGTATCAATAAATGGCTCTAATAAAGCAACCAAACCTTCACTAGCAGCATATTTCGTTTTAACAGCAGAGTGAGCTATAGAAGCAGAACCAATTCCAGCTTCATTCGAGAATGCAGCTCTTTTAAAACCTTGAACTAAAACACCAATTACACCACCGGCAATTCCAATTGGAGTGAAAGCACCAGCAAAAATTTGCCCAAATGCGTCTCCAATCATATCATACTTCATGATTAAGATAAACAACGCCGCCAACACATAAATTGCCACCATAAATGGTACAATTTTATCCGTAACCTTTGCAATTTTTTTGATTCCACCAATAATAACAATACCAACTAAGATTGCCATTATGATACCAAACAACCAACCTTTATCGTGGAAAAATGAAGCATCACCTCCAGTAA
>CAKZPK010000379.1 GCA_937139035.1 uncultured Crocinitomix sp.
GTCCAATATCTCACCAATCTCTTTAAAAGATCGTTTTTCAAAGAATCTAAGTTCGACCATCTGAACTTCTTCTTCTTTTAATTTCTTGATTAAGTGAATCAAAACCTTTCTATTATCATCAGATGTATCCTCTTCCATCTCATCAATCATTTCTGAAAGATTAGAAGTATCTACATTTACTGTTCTTCTTGCCTTTTTATCACGGAACGACTGGTATAGTTCGCTTTTCGCGATTCTATACAACCAAGATGCAAAAGGAACTCCACGATACTCATATTTATGAATATTGTTCAGTGCTTTTAAGAATACTTGGCTTGCAATGTCGTAAGCAGTCTCTTTGTCATCTATCCGCTGATAAATGTATCTCAATATCTGTTCGTAGTACTTGTTGTACAATGGCTCAAAGCCACGAGGATTTTCTTGAGCATACTTTATCCACTTCAGCTCCATCAACAGCTTATCCTCCGTATGGTGATAAATCGGGTTAGTCGGCATAGTTCTTTGTTTGGTTTTAATTTCTTTGCATTTGTATAACAATGATCTTGGAATTGGTTACACGGTTAACTACAAGATTGTTGCCACAATTAAATTAACGAGGAATTATCAAGTTTATTGTGCGCTGTATCCCGCGAATAATCTACAAAACAATCCATTTAATAAAAATAAATTATTTTCACTTTTTTTTACTTTGTATGAAAATCTAAACGTTTTACCTTCATGCCATGCATAAAAAACGCAGTTATTTCTATCTTTTTTTGTCTTTCTTATTTATGGTTTACCTGAGTCAAAAAATTGTAATTCAGCAAACCAAAAATCAAATTTATACCGAAATAGATGAAATTCCTTTTCGAGAATTTGCATTAGTACTAGGCGCTAAAAAAGATGGATTAAATGGATACAACCCCTATTTTAAAAATAGAATGGATGCTACTGTGGCATTATATAAAGCCAATAAAGTGTCTAAAATTATTGTAAGTGGTGATAATCACACAAATGATTACAATGAAACGGAGGATATGGCAACCTATTTATTAGAGGCAGGAGTTCCAGCTTCTGCCATAGTTAAAGATTATGCTGGTTTCAGAACACTCGATTCAGTTGTGCGCGCAAAAAAAGTTTTCAATTGTCAAAATGTGACAATTGTGTCGCAACGTTTCCATAATCAGCGGGCACTATATATTGCCAACTATTATGAACTAAATGCTATTGCTTATTGCGCTAACGACGTCAAATCCAGTAAAAACTACACGCATATTCGAGAATATTTCGCTAAATATCTAGTTGTTTTAGATCTTTATATTTTAAATCGGCAACCTAAATTTTTATGAACATCTATTGCAAATCAAAAGTTCTTTTCTAAATTCGTAGGAAAGTCAAGCAAAAAATGCACAAAAAGTTTATTCTTTTATTCTTTCTCATTTCTTTATTAGCTGTTAGTTGCAAAAAGCGGCCAACTGCCTGTATGGAGATTAGCGAAACGAGTGTTAGTGTTGGAACTCCAATTACATTTACGTCGTGTTCTAAAAATACGTTAAGTCAAGCTTGGTTTTTTACGGGGCCTGCTGGGGCGCCTGAAAATTCACAAGCTTCTGCTGATTTAGAATTCACACAATCATTTAGTGTTCCGGGGACATATGAAGTTAGGCTTTATGCTTATCGTGAATTCTCTTTTACTGGAGAATTATCAATATCCATTCAGGAAATTGTAGTCTTTTAAACCCTTTTAAAGTTCGTATAATCCAATATTTGGTGTTGTTCTTGCAACTCCTTCAATATCTGTACTATTTGAATGGGCCGGATCTCCAGCATTTCTGCAAGGTGAACCAATATTTAAATGGAAATCATTAATACTAGGATCGATAAATGATGGATTAGCATTCCAGATAATAGAAGAATAATTAGGGTATTCATAAATTTCTTCTCGTTTCATTAAACACGTATTAAACTCAAGATCCATTTCTAAGCCCATTAAAGTATCCACTTCTATCTCATTTGCTGCATTACCGTAAAATATGCAATTGTCAAATCTTGATGAAGTGATACTTGATACATAAGTGGTATTTTCAAAGGTGTACCAGTTTTGAATTTTAAAAGCTGCTCCTCCTCTACCTCCAGCCCAATAATTCACAAAGTTGCAGTGTTTAAAGTTATAGGTACCTCCTGCAAATAAAAATGCAGATGAAGCGCCGGCCTTACCAAACTGGCAATTTTCAACCACAACATTAGGACTTGCAACCAACAATAGGTTATAAAAATCAGAATTATCGATAATCGTATTTCTCAAGTTTAATGTTACTGGTGATTTTGTACTATCAACCTGTAATCCAACGGCACTATTCTTAATCACCGTATAATTTATGGAACTTGTATTTGCTTCAATAATTCGAATTCCTGTCCATTGTCCAGGAACATCATCATAAAAACTCTCTAATCGATCTCCTTGAAAAACAACTTCATTTCCTAATTCTCCCTGAATGTCAATGGTACTTTTGTATACTATTAATTGCGCGTCTTTATGGCCATGAATTTGTGTTCCCGCAGGAATTGTTAAAATTTTATTAGAATCTAAAGTAGGATACCCACAAGCCACTTGCCCATATAATACATGCGGTTTGTCATTTTGCCATAGTTCAATATGATCTCCGACTAATTCATTGGCATGGAAATAAGCATCTTGCCCCCAAACATCTAATTTTAGATATTGATTGAGCCCATTTGTTAAAAAACGAATCGAATCTGATATAACCAATGGATTTGAAGATCCATTTACATCTAATGTTACTTCAACAAAACCATACAAAGAATCTTTTCCTTCCAATTCAATACTTTCATGATAGATTCCTGGCACACCATCAAAATTAATTCTGAATGGAGAATCATCACCTCCCATTAATTGAATCTCATCTATTTTAATCGTACTCACGTTATTATTATAGATTTTAAATCGTTTTGTAACCGAACCTACTGTAGTAAAAACAGTATCAAACAACAGCGTGTCTTCCGAGAAATCAAGATGATTTTTAGTGAAACCTTTATCCTTTTTACATGAAACAGAAATTCCTGCAATAAGAATAAAAAATGAAAACAAAATTAATCGCATAATTTATAAATGATTGTACAAATGTAATTACGTAATTTTAGTTTTTTTATTTTATCGCAGAAAATAATCTTGATTTAAAAAAAAATACTAAATTTGCACCTCGATTTTGCACAAGTGTGATGACACACAGCTAAATCAATATTAAGAAAAGACGAAATTAAAATAAAATAAGATGAAAAAGGGAATCCATCCAGAAGAATACAGATTAGTTATCTTTAAGGATATGTCGAACGGATACAAATTTATATCTAGTTCTTGTGCCGCATCAAAAGAAACAGAAGCTTGGGAAGACGGAAACGAGTATCCTTTAATTAAATTGGATATCTCTTCACAATCACACCCTTTCTTCACTGGTAAAATGCAGTTTGTTGATACCGCGGGTAGAATTGATAAGTTCAAAAACCGTTATGGTAAGAACATGAAGAAATCATAAAATTTTTTATAACTTAGTAACCCGTATTGACATTGTTGATACGGGTTTTTTTATATCCTTTTTTATGCAAATAATTTTCGACGATAACGGATTACACAAAGCTTTAGCTCCATTTACTTTAACGCGCCCAGTAGCTGAAATAAGATTTGGTATTATGACCATTCGGGAATCTTGGGAGCATTATTTTGATTCATGCAATGAAGAATATGAAACGGCTTATTTAACAGAAGATTATTTATACGCCAAATTCAAAAAAGGAAGCCCTGATGAAGAGAGTTTGATTATTGCTGGGAACATTAAGCCAAGTCCGCAATTATTTGAAGCCGTGCAAAATTTAAAAGCAGGAGAAGCTTTATACATTGCACACATCAACATGGAGGAAGGCATAAAAGTTGCTCAAAAAGGAATGTCAATTGAAAATAAAATTTCAATAAACCCTGAGCGCATTAATTATATTGAAAAGCCTTGGCATATCTTTCAACGAAATGATAAAGCCATTTCATTAGATTACTCATTATTGTCTAATAATAAAAATCAAAAGGTACTAAGTGATACGAATCGTTGTATTGACGAGGAAAATATTTTCATTCACAAAGATGCCAAAGTAGAACATGCTATTTTAAATGCATCAACTGGCCCTATTTACATTGGTAAAGGCGCTGAAGTTATGGAGGGCGCAATTATTCGCGGCCCTTTTGCTTTATGTGAAAAAGCTGTAGTAAAAATGGGCGCAAAAATATATGGAGCCACCACTATTGGTCCTGAATGCAAAGTAGGTGGAGAAATTTCTAATTGCGTTTTTCAGTCTTATTCTAACAAAGGGCATGATGGCTTTTTAGGAAACTCTGTAATTGGAGAATGGTGTAATTTGGGCGCTGATACAAATTCTAGTAATCTTAAAAACAATTACTCTAACGTTAAGGTTTATTCTTACGAAACGAACAAAATTGAGTTATCTGACGTTCTATTTTGCGGAGTATTGATGGGAGACCATTCTAAAACCGGAATTAATACAATGCTAAACACAGCTACTGTAGTTGGTGTTAGCGCTAATATCTTCGGAGGCGGTTTTCCTCCCAAACACATTCCGTCTTTTACATGGGGAGGCGTTGACAAAACAGATCGTTTTGACAAAGAAAAAGCTTTCCAAGTTGCAGAAAACATGATGCAACGACGCAAGAAAGAACTAACGGATGGAGATAAGGCAATTTTAACTTATATCTTCGATCGTTTGGCATAGTCATTGAACTATTAACAGTGATTAGAAAACAAACGACTACTACAGGGTTATAAGTACGTTTTTGACAGACAATAACTGTAAATAAATACCTGTAGTGCCAAATTGACAAAAAAACTGAATATATGTCTGACTCGACAAAAGGCGATTTTTTCGCTTTATCAAATATACTAGATCAAGAACCTGAGTTTATACCTTTAATTTCTGAAGAAGAAGAAGATTCACTAAACAAGGAAACTATTCCTGAAGTGCTTTCTATACTTCCACTTAGAAATAATGTGTTATTTCCAGGTGTAGTAATTCCTATTACAATCGGTAGAGATAAATCTATTAAGCTTATTGAAGATGCTTACAAGGGAAATAAAACCATTGGAGTAATCTCTCAAAAAAAGACAGAAATTGAAGATCCGATTGCTGAAGATTTAAATAAAATTGGAACAGTTGCTCGAATTTTAAAACGGCTTAAAATGCCTGCTGGCAGTACAACCGTCATTATTCAAGGTAAAAGACGTTTTGAGGTTACTGAATTTGTAGAAGAAGTACCTTATTTCAAAGCTGCCGTAAAAGGATTAACGGATGAAAAATTAGATATTTCTAAGGATAAGAATAAAGCCTTAGTTGATTCTATGAAAGAAATGGCAATGCGTATTATTAAGGAATCTCCAAACATTCCTTCTGAAGCTACCTTTGCGATTAAAAACATTGAAAGCCCTACATTTTTAGTAAACTTTGTTGCTTCAAACCTTAGTTCTGAGGTGGAGAAAAAGCAAGAAGTGTTGGAAATTACTTCAATCACTGAGCGTATTGAAAAAGTCATTGGTCATTTATCTGTAGAAATTCAGATGTTGAACATGAAAAACGAGATCCAAACCAAGGTTAAAATTGACATGGATCGGCAACAACGTGAATACTTTCTGAATCAACAAATCAGAACAATTCAGGATGAGTTAGGTGAAAATCCAGGAGAAAGCGAAATCAAAAACTTTGAAAAACGTGCCAAGTCTAAAAAATGGCCAAAAAAAGTTCAAAAAGCATTTGAGAAAGAGCTGAAAAAATTGAGCAGAATGAACCCGCAAGGAGCTGAATTTTCTGTTCAAATTAATTATATAGACTTAGTACTTGATTTGCCTTGGAATGAAATGTCGGATGACAACTTCAACCTAAAACGTGCGAAGAAAATTTTAGACAGAGACCATTTTGGACTAGACAAAGTAAAGAATAGGATATTAGAATACTTGGCTGTAATCAAATTAAAAAAGGACATGAAGTCCCCGATTCTTTGTTTATACGGACCTCCAGGTGTGGGTAAAACATCTTTAGGTAAATCAGTTGCAGAAGCACTAGGACGCAAATATGTGCGTATGTCTTTAGGAGGTGTACATGACGAAGCAGAAATTAGAGGACATAGAAGAACCTATATTGGTGCAATGCCAGGTCGTGTTTTACAAAACATTAAGAAAGCCAAAACATCTAATCCTGTTTTTGTATTAGATGAAATTGACAAGGTGGGAAGAGGCCATCAAGGAGACCCTTCTTCAGCATTATTAGAGGTGTTAGATCCAGAGCAAAATGCGACATTCAATGATAATTTTGTAGAATTAGATTATGACCTCTCTAGCGTTTTATTTATTGCTACAGCCAATAACTTATCTACTATTCAAGGTCCGCTAAGAGATCGAATGGAGATTATTGAAGTAAACGGATATACTGTTGAAGAGAAAGTTGAAATAGCAAAACGTCACTTAGTTCCTAAGCAGTTAGAAGCACATGGAATTACGAAAAAAGATATCAGCCTAACACCAAAAATAATTGAAAAAATTGTTGAGGAATATACAGGAGAGTCTGGTGTAAGAGGCTTAGAAAAACGCATTGCATCTATTGTTCGAAATAGAGCAAAAGAAATCGCCATGGAAGAGAAATACTCAGCAAAGGTGACGGAAGATCAATTGGCCAAAATTTTAGGTCCTGCACATGGAAAAGACAAATACTTTGGAAATGAGTTTGCAGGTGTAGTTACAGGTTTAGCTTGGACACAAATTGGAGGAGACATTTTATACATTGAAACCAGCCTTTCAAAAGGAAAAGGAAAATTGACTTTAACAGGAAATCTTGGGGATGTAATGAAAGAATCTGCTGTGTTAGCCCATCAATATTTAAAAGCCAAGGCAGAAGAATTTGGAGTAGATCCAACTGTTTTTGACAAATGGGATGTGCATGTGCACGTACCAGAAGGTGCTACACCTAAAGACGGTCCTTCTGCTGGAATCACAATGTTAACGGCAATTACATCTGCCTTTACACAACGTAAAGTACGTAAGTACCTTGCTATGACAGGAGAAATTACTTTACGTGGAGCGGTGTTACCTGTTGGCGGAATTAAAGAGAAAATTTTAGCTGCAAGACGCGCAAACATTAAAGAAATTATTCTTTCTGCGAAGAATGAAAAAGACATTTTAGATATTGATCAAAGCTATTTAAAAGGTTTAAAATTCCATTATGTAAAAACAATGGATGAAGTATTGAAAATTGCACTTTTAAAACAAAAAGTGAGCAAGGCTAAAATTATTGAATAGTCAAGAAATACATTAATTGTGAAATTGAAAACCCGGTTTTTAGAACTTATTGGTCAGCAAACTGCAGATGCAGCACTGACCAATAAGTATTGGGTTGAAATTGAAACCGCACACAATAATAAAAAACGGGTATATCACAATCTCACTCATTTAGAGAATTTATTTTTAGAATTAGAACCAATCAAGAATCAAATTGAAGATTGGAACACTGTTTCTTGGGCTGTCTTTTATCATGATATTGTATACAATGTTCGCAAGCAAGACAATGAAGAACGCAGCGCAGACCTTGCTGTAGAACGATTACATGACATTGGTTATCCAACAGCAAAAATAGAACGCTGCAAGGCACAGATAATCGCTACAAAATCTCATGCAGTTTCTGATGATCAAGACGCCAACCTCTTTACAGACGCAGATCTTTCAATTTTAGGAAAGGACTGGGATACTTACTCAAACTACTTTCAAGCCATCAGAAAAGAGTATAAAATATATCCTAAGGTTTTATATAATCCGGGGCGTAAAAAAGTTTTAAAGCACTTTTTAGAAATGGATCAGCTGTTTAAAACGGATTATTTTAAAGAGCAGTATGAAAAACAGTCAAGGCTGAATATTGAGCAGGAATTGAAACTTTAATCCAAAGAATCGTACACTTGCTGCATAGTGCGAATACCGCTTCCATGCCAACCTTCAATTATATCTTTCCAAAGTTTTAGGGATTTTTCACCTAAATAAGAATCCAAAATATCCATTTCATTAGAATTAAAATAATCGAGTACATTATTTTGCATGGCTTCAAAAAGACCTGCTCCAATCAGGTTGATTGTATCTTGATTGGGGTTAACCAACAAGTTTTCGATTGTAGCTAGCACGGCTAAGAGTCTTTCTTTATTTCGATTTTTCGATACATCAACAACAAGTTCATGACCTATACTTGCTATTGTAAGGTAATTTATTCCTTCCTCTCTCCAAGCTATTTTCCAATTCAAATCATGTGTACAAATAATTGCCATTACCTCATCATCAGTCAATTCACTTTGGTTAGTCTTATTTTTCACTACTATCTATTCTTTTAATAAGTTGCACCGCACTTTCAAAATCACTATTCACGCTTTCATGCCTTACCAAGACATAAAATTCCAATTCATCTATTCCAGCCAATTTACAAAGCCTTTCATAACTTCATTCCAATGACCTTTTTCGTAGTTTGTTCTTCCATCTGGTGTTAGTTCGAAGAAATTATGCTCTAATCCTAAATATCTTTTTAAGGTTAAATTATTTTTATTTTTTTCAATAAAAAATAAAGGCACAATATCGCATAAGTCAGCCGATCTATCCTCTGTACCATAGGCTAAATAAATAGGAATATCTAATGAAAGCCAATCATCATAATAAGTCTCGGTGAATGTTTTCCAGGCGTTTAAACTGGGATTAGCAGCAACTGAATCTTCATTATTTATTTCACTATAAAAAGCATAATTATCATTCATTAACGAATCTGCCTTCTCCCAACTTATAAGTCCCATTTGAGCATTTAGTCTTGCTTCTCGTACATATTGATCAATTCTACCTAAAGGGTTTGCTGCAAACAATCCTAATTGTGTCACTCTTTTATTTTCAACGGCGATTTTTGTTGCAATTTTTGTTCCTTGCGAATGGCCGGCAACAACAAGTTCTTCATTACTTACCCATTTTTGTTTTTTTAGAAATTTTAAAACAACGGAAGCCCTGCGAACATAATTCTCTAAATAATCTGCTTTCACATAAGCATCTAAATACTTATTCTGATTCTCTGAATTTGGAATGTATTGAAAACCACTATTCAAATTTTCTTTTTTAGCCAAAACAGGTGTTTTAGGCATTGAAATAATAACTAGATGATAATTTTTGATAATTTTTCTTTCATCAAAATTGGAAATTCCTCCTCCAATAAAATAATAGCCATACCCCTCCACTTCACAAAACAATGGGACAGGTAATGATCCTTGGCACCATAAAAAAATTGGTTTCTTTTCATTCAAAACCGTATCAACGACTATAAAGTCAATCGTATCTCTTTTTTGTTCAATTGAAAATAAAATTGCTTTGTTTTCTATTACAGTTCCTTTTTGACTGAAGCTTTGCAAACATATAAGCTGAAGTATAAATGCGATTGTTATATTTTTCATCTTTTTTTCGGGTGAAGGATAATGCCGAAATATAGCAATTATATTCTCCCATAAAGAGATTTTAACATACCTTAAGACACCTGCTTACTGCACCACCAACCTCTCTGTAATAGTTTCATCATTCACATCTATTTCAAGCATATACACACCACGACTTAAAGTACTCAAATCAATATCAGCCTGCATTAATTGAGGTTGCGCTTGATAAACTAATTGACCATCTGCAGCATAGATTCGCAAAGCATTTATAGTTTGCGAGGCAGCAACTTGAAAGCTTCCGTTGCTAGGATTTGGATAAACATTAAACGTTATTGGTTCTTGTTCAACTACACCTGAAAAGAACTCAACTGTAGCTTCGCGCCCATGACTTTCATTATAAAAACTTCCGCTAGCATTCGATTTTAATTTAGCAGCTTTAACCATGTATATGTAAACCCCTGCATCAGATACTGACATGTCTGTATAACTAGTTTCTGTAATAATTTCCTCATTTACTTTTGTCCAAAGCCCTCCTTCTATTCTGCGATATACATTATAACCGTCTACAAAAGGGTCCGTACTAGCTCCCCAATTAATCATAGCATATTCCGCATCAGTTGCGGCAGCAACTACTCCTGGAGGAGCGACATAATACATTCGAAGCGTAGGATCACCCAATTGCGCTACATGCACTCCTTCATAAGTCACTACTGCACCTCCGCCAATCGTCAGTGAAAAATAGTCGGAATATAAATCTTGAGAGGCCTGAGCAGAATAACCAATATTTTCGCCCAATGCCATATGTTGATAATGAAAATTGGGACGTCCAACCCACGCACAAGTCAAGGTTCTTCCGCCTGCGATTGAAGCTCGCAACAAATTATTAGGAGTATCCCAATCTCCAAAATTATTACCATAAAGCATTGTAAAGGTAGATTCATTAAAACCGTCTGCTATGTGATTTGTAGTTAATGCAGAACCTCCATTAATACCATTTGCTAAAGAATAAGTCCCATCTCCAGACCCAAATGACCATAAATAATCACTTCCGCCGTTCAGTGTTGTCCAATAATCAACTTCATGCACTTCATCTGGTCCAAAAAAAGCGGTGAAGTTTCGAATGGCGTTTTGTGAAAATCCTTCCAGTGAATATTCTAAATCTCCTTGGTCAAATAATCCTCTATCGGTTGGAATATATTCTGCCATTTTAAATTCATGGGCTTTGTTCAAATAATTGCGTAATAAATCTTCTTCCGATTCATCAAAAGCAGATAAGTTGTAAAAATCTACTCGGCTCATTTGCAACGTCACTTGAGAAGGGATGACACTTTGATCAAATTTTCCATCTCCAGGAATATTATCATTACGCGGATCGATTGCTGTTTCAATTGTAATATCTGTGTCTGTCCATTCGCCGTACATATCTGCATAATACAAATCTGCAGGCCACGCCCCTCGGTGATAATACAAATAGTCAGGATATAAATTACCTGAATATGGCACCGCTACATGACCTAATAAATACAACCCGACCAAATTATCTAAAGCAGCATACTGTCCCAATATTAAATCTTTTACTTCTGGTGGAGTGCTTGTTGAATCGACGATTAATTTTGTCACCATCCACCCATCAGTATACATATCATACTCCAGCATATCCAACTCTGCAGACAAAGCATCAGCATGACGTTCATCAACTAATAATAATAAATCCCCTTTGTTCGGGTTTAAAGTTGTTTCTATTCCTGAATTAATATAACTCCAAGCATTTACAGCCCCTCCTGTACGCAATTGATTCATGTATTCATACGACCGTCCTACGACCACATTTGTATCTGTCCATTCTAGCGTTCCACCAGCAGAAACACTTCCAACACTCGTTCCCCAGCCCACTGTTCCTTTTTCTTTTTTCCAAATAAAATACGTTTCACCGCCAATAGCATTTGGCAGCCATTTTAAAGTTATTGTGGCAGGATCCTCGTTCACCTCAGCCCACATTTGAACAGTCCAGTTATGCGAACCATCTTGAGTAAAAGAAGTTGATACAATGAGAAATGTAATAAGCGTAAAGATTGATTTCATAGGGAGTGGTTTAGACTTATGAAGATAATTTTTTTTCTGCAATTTTGAAAATCTACCGTATAACGAAATCAGTGGATTATTAACCAAACGTCCTCTCCAACCCTTTAATCTACTCATTTTATAGAATACTCTCCTCCTTCAATTTTTAACGTTATAGGTTTTGAATGTTAATTTATTGGAACATAATATTTTAAGATTCCTCTTTTTGTAGAGCTTTTGTAATGATGATTTTCAATGAGATACAGTCTATTTACCTTATATTTGATAAGCTTAAAATAAATAATGATGAAAAAAGGAATACTCTCTCTAACCACTCTATTAACTGTAGGAGCTGTTAATGCACAATGTGTGGACGAAGCAAATGTCTACTCATTTACCTTCGACGGTAAAAATTATGAATTGATCAAAGAAAACAAAAATTGGCCTGATGCTGCTGAATGTGCGGTAGACAGAGGAGGAGCTTTAGTAAGAATTGATTCAGAAGAAGAAAATGCTGCATTATTTGCCGCTATTGAAGATGCCGAAGTAGATCCTGCCGAGACCGTTGCTCCTGATGGAGGCGGAGGTTCTTATATTTGGTTAGGAGGTACAGACCGAGCCGAAGAAGGTGTTTGGATTTGGGATGTAAATGATGACGACGAAGGTGATCAATTTTGGGAAGGTGCAGTAGACGGAACTCCTGTTGGAGGATTGTACAATAATTGGGGAGATGAACCAGATGATTTTGGATTTTTACAAGACGGTGCTGCAATGTCTATCAATGGTTGGCCATTAGGTGTTGCAAGTGAATGGAATGATGTGAATGATGATGATAATGAATTATATTTTTTCGTAGAATATGAGCCAGTAGATGGATCTGGAATTGAGGAAGGTAACAATAGTTCTATTAGTATTTACCCTAACCCTGTAGCAAATTTATTATTCATTAACACTACTACTGATGTTCAAATTGAAACCTTCAGTTTTTATGATATAACTGGCCAATTGATTCAAATAAATACAGATAATTGGATCGAAGGAATTGATGTTTCAACCTTGCAAGGCGGTACCTATTTTATTGAAATCAGATTAGATAACGGTGTAATCTTTACTGAAAAGTTTATAAAATAGAGACGCATTCGCATATTCGCACTACCTTTGGGCAAAATTGTGAATTGTGACTTTTGAAGATTTAAATTTAGGACGACCTTTAATGAATGCATTGGAGGATTTAGGGTACACTACCCCTACTCCAATTCAACAGGAGGTTTATTCCACTATTTTATCAGGAAAAGATGTTGTGGGTGTTGCTCAAACGGGTACAGGTAAGACGTTTGCTTATATTTTACCTATTCTCAGACATCTTAAATATTCAGAACAAAAACATCCTCGTATTTTAGTTTTGGTACCAACCCGCGAATTAGTTGTGCAGGTAATGGGAGAAATTGAAAAATTATCTACCTATATTAATGTCCGCATTAAAGGAGCCTATGGGGGAACTAACATTAATACACAAAAACAAAATGTGTATGATGGTTGTGACATTTTAGTTGCAACACCAGGTCGATTATTAGATTTGGCATTATCGGGAGTCTTACGTTTGAAAAAAATTCAAAAGTTAGTGATTGACGAAGTGGATGAGATGTTAAACCTTGGGTTTAGAACACAACTTACCAATTTGCTGGATATACTTCCAGAAAAAAGACAAAACTTGCTTTTTTCAGCAACAATGACTTCAGATGTAGATGCTGTTATAGACGCTTTCTTTAATAGTCCGCATAAATTCACCATTGTGCCTGAGGGAACACCGTTGGATAATATTGAACAACGCATTTACCACGTACCAAACTTTCATACAAAAATTAACTTATTAGAGCATTTGCTAGCAGAAGATGAGAGCATGACAAAAGTTCTAGTTTTTGCAGAAAGCAAAAGATTGGTAGACCGCCTAGAAGAAAGAATAGCGGAGAATCATCCAGACGAAATTGGTGTTATTCACTCCAACAAGTCACAAAACTATCGTCTAAGATCTATTGAGCGCTTTCAAAACGGTATGCACAGAATTTTAGTAGCAACGGACTTAATTGCGCGTGGAATTGACTTTGAGAACATTACACATGTTATCAATTTTGATACGCCTGACTTTGCTGAAAATTATTTACACCGTATTGGACGTACAGGTAGAGCGGAAGCAAAAGGAATCTCAATTACTTTCACTAATGAGGTTGAAAGAGAGTTTCAAACGGAAATAGAGAATTTAATGAACTACAAAATTCCTCAGTTCGAAATGCCAGAAGAGGTTGAAATTTCAACCGTTTTCACTCCTGAAGAGCAACCGAACTTAGCCGACAAAAACTATTTGCCTGAAGTTACTCGAAAAGGTGTAAAGAAAGAAACACATCAAAAAAAGGCGAAAAACCTAAAAGAAAACAAAGGTGGATCGTATCGAGAAAAAATCAAAGCAAAATATAAAAAGCCTAAAACAAGAGGTCAAAAACCGCGCGGAAAAAAGAGATAATAATACTTATCTCAATCCCCTTATTACTTGAAAATAAAGTTTTGTTTTTTGTGTGAGGCAGGATCAAAAGGAATTAATCCGTCGTCTGTTTGAATGAAAGCCTGATAATTTAAGCTTCTTAAAAATTCAAAGCATTTATCCCGATTGTCATTTTCCCAAAGCTCTAAATAGACCACTGGTTTATATTTCTTCAATAGATTTTGAGCACCTTTTAAAGCAAAGTATTCAAAGTTTTCAATATCCATTTTAATACCTGCAATTGATTCTCCATTCGCAATATCATCCAAACGTTCACAATTAACGTCAATCTGCTCACCTTCGTTCCATTCATCAATAGAATCATGAACAACATGCGCCAACCCCTGCATTTTCACCTTGCCATTTAACGGAAGCACCATTTTAAGCACTGTTTTTTCATCTCCCACGGCACTTGGAACTAATTCAACATTTGTTAATTTATTTTGATCAACAATTTGTTTTAGAATTGCAAAATTGTCAGGCATTGGCTCAATAGCTATAATCTTACGATCCTTAAATTGCGTGGAAAGATGATAGGTCATTATACCAATATTTGCCCCCACATCCATTATTGCGCCCTCCTTTTCTATGGCGTCCATAAATGCAAAGAAATCTTTCTCCTTTGCATCATTTTTTAACGTACGAATTTTGTATTTCGAAAACACACGTAGGTAACGTTCGTACCCCAACGTATTTTGTAGGATATACTTGACAAAATTCTTCATAGCGGTCACAAAAATAGGATAAAATTAAAGAAAGCCATAAATTCGCCACAATGAGAATAGCGATCAATACTCGTTTTTTATTAAAGAACAAAATGGAGGGCTTTGGCTGGTTCACCTTCGAGACCGTGAAACGGATTGTAGAATCACATCCTGAACATGAATTTATATTCTTTTTTGACCGTGACTTTGATCCTAAATTTATTTTTTCGGACAATGTGAAACCAGTTATTTTAAATCCGCCTGCTAGGCATCCTATTCTTTTTAGAATTTGGTTCAATTACTCCGTAAAACGTGCTTTAAAAAAATACAAAGTCGACCTTTTTTTCTCTCCAGATGGTTTTTTATCTCTAACAACTGATGTCCCTCAGGTCGGTGTTATTCACGATATTAACTTTGAACACTTCCCTGAAGATTTGCCTAAAGCACCAAGAAATTATCTTAAAAAATATTTCCCTTTATTTGCAAAAAAAGCCGAGCACCTTATCACGGTTTCAGAATTTTCGAAGCAAGATATTGCAAAAACGTACAACATCCCAACGGATAAAATAACGGTGGCGCATAACGGTGGAAGTGATGCTTTTAAACCTGTTAATGAAGTTATAAAAGCAAAAACACAAGACGAATTTACTAAAGGTAAACCGTACTTTATATTTGTTGGAGCATTGCATCCAAGAAAAAACTTAGGTCGTTTATTAGCGGCATTTGATCGCTTCAAAAAAGAAACCAATTCTGAAAACCAACTCTTAATTGTTGGGGAAAGCTTATGGAAAAATGAAGGCTTTGCCGAAAAGCTTGATCAAATCGAACATAAAGATGCCATTCACTTTTCTGGCCATGTAGACTTGGAGACACTTACAAAACTAATGGCTAGCGCAAGAGCCCTTACTTTTGTTTCTTATTTTGAAGGTTTTGGTATTCCTTTGGTTGAGGCCATGAAAGCAGGAACCCCTATCCTATCTGGTAACAAAACGTCTTTACCTGAAGTTACGGGTGATGCAGGAATTTTAGTAGATCCATTTTCTATAACCTCCATTTGTGAAGGATTAATTGAAATTGAGACCAATGAGGAATTGAGAAAGAAACTTGTTCAAAAAGGACTAGAGCGTGGGCAATTATTCAATTGGGATTTTACCGCCGAAAAAATCTGGAAAGTTTTAGACGTTATTCGCGTAGAAAAAAATTTATAATGTTATAGTTTTCATTAAGGTAAGTTGATCCTTCGGAGTATTCAAAGCTCTGTAAAGCAAAAGAGGCTGTGCTGGATTTGAAATCCTGCACCTTTATACTAGGCTAACTGTACTCAAAGTTTATCGCAGGATTGCAAATCCTGCGAAGCGTTCAAAGCTCTGTAAAGCAAAAAGTGCTGTGTAGGATTTGAAATCCTGCACCTTTACGCTAGGCTTACTTTATTCAAAGTTTATCGCAGGATTACAAATCCTGCGAAGCATTCAAAGCTCTGTAAAGTAAAAAGTGCTGTGTAGGATTTGAAATCCTACACCTTTACGTTAGGCTTACTTTATTCAAGTTTATCGCAGGATTACAAATCCTGCGAAGCATTCAAAGCTCTGTAAAGTAAAAAGTGCTGTGTAGGATTTGTAACCCTGCACCTCTACACTTGGCTAACTCTACTCAAAGTTTATCGTAGAGTTGCAAATCCTGCGAAGCATTCAAAGCTCTGTAAAGCAAAAGAGGCTGTGTAGGATTTGAAATCCTGCACCTCTGCACTTGGCTACACCTATCTAATCATTGGGCCTAATACAACCACTTCCTCCAATAATACTTGTCTATCATAATAATTAGAAGCAGACGAATACTTCCAATCATAAGGAAACGAAACATACCCTGCTTCCACCGGATTATTGTGTATATAATTAATCTTAATCCAAGCAAATTTTTCACTATAAACTTCAATCGCATGATTTCCTGCTTTCCAAAATTTATAGTCTTTATGTTTGGCACTCCTCATAGCCTCAAACCTATATATCTCCAACAATTCTTTACTTTCCAGTAAATTTTCGCGAAGTAATTGATCAATCATTTTCTTTGCCACAAACTTTTTAAAATCTCTTATTGTGTCCTTTAAAATATATGGCTCTTCAGTACTTACTAAAAAGTGTAGGTGAGTATTCATTACACAGTAAGCATAAATGTTTAATCCCTTATTTACCGCACAATAACGAAGAGCCTCAAGAACAATTTCCTTTCTCTTTGATGTCACAAACACATTTGACCATTGAACTGTAGTCATGGTTAAAAAGTAAGTCGCGTTTTTTTTAATTGTATGTTTAGTTCCGGGTAGAATAAATCAAATATATCGAAAAAATTAGAGAGTTAGCTTGTATAACGATTTGCCGCCTTTCGCATGATTACAAATCCTGCGAAGCATTCAAAGCCTTGTAAAATACAAGAGACTGTGATGGAATTGTAATCCTACATCTTTACGCTAGGTTAACTCTATTCAAAGTTTATCGCAGGATTCCAAACCCTGCGAAGCATTCAAAGCTCTGTAAAATACAAGAGACTGTGATGGAATTGTAATCCTACATCTTTACGCTAGGCTTACTTGATTCAAGTTTATCGCAGGGTTGCAAATCCTGCGAAGCGTTCAAAGTTCTGTAAAGTATAAGAGGTTGTGCTGGATTTGTAATCCAGCACCTTTGCACTTGGCTTACTTTATTCAAATTTATCGCAGGATTACAAATCCTGCAAAGCATTCAAAGCTCTGTAAAATACAAGAGACTGTGATGGAATTGTAATCCTTCACCTTTACATTAGGCTAACTTTATTCAAAGTTTATCGCAGGATTACAAATCCTGCGAAGCGTTCAAAGCTCTGTAAAGCAAAAAGTGCTGTGTAGGATTTGTAATCCGACACCTTTGCACTTGGCTGACTCTACTCAAGTTTATCGCAGGATTGCAAATCCTGCGAAGCTTTCAAAGCCCTATAAAGCACAAGAGGCTGTGCTGGATTTGAAATCCTGCACCTTTGCACTTGGCTAACTCTACTCAAAGTTTATCGCAGGATTGCAAATCCTGCGAAGCATTCAAAGCTCTGTAAAGCAAAAGAGGCTGTGCTGGATTTGAAATCCTGCACAATAATCAACCAAGGCTACTTTTCAACGTTTCCCCCCCACTTAGGAGTCCAAAAGTTCTGACGCTTTAGCAATGTGTAAATCACTTATTTTCACTATCTTGCTTTTAATAAAAAAAAACTATGTTAATAAAAAACACACTCTTATTCAGCGCAGCAGTTCTGGTTTCAGGACTTGTTACGGCGCAAACTACAACTCGAACACCACTGTTTGAA
>CAKZPK010000380.1 GCA_937139035.1 uncultured Crocinitomix sp.
GAGAATAGAAGTCCATAGCCCTATCATATTCACCCTGTTCTTGATGAATCAACCCAATACTATGCAAAGCAATCGCTTTTCCCCTTTTGTATCCGATTTCCTCATATATTTCCAAACTTTGGGATTGGTAATCTATGGCCTTCTCAAAATCGCCTTGGACTCTATAAATACTGCCAAATTTAGTCAGTACGAGGGCGACTCCTTTTTTGTCTCCGACTTGCTCTTTAATTTTCAAACTTTGCGAATAGTATTCAATGGCCTTTTCAAAATTGCCTTGGTTTTTATAGCCATTTCCAAGGTTAAGCAAACAGCTTGAGACTCCAGGTTTGTCGCCGAGTTCCTTTTTAATTTCCAAACTTTGGGAATAGTATTCAATAGCGATATCATATTCTCCTCGCGCGGAATAGCTTATTCCAATATTATTCAAGGCATTTGAGATTTCAGGTTTATCACCGATTTCCTCCAATATTTTTAGGCATTTGATTTGGTATTCAATGGCTTTATCATATTCTCCTAGTTCATTATAACTTATTCCAATTATTTCTAATGTGCTAAAGGTTTCGTCTGTGTCACCGATTTCCTCGAAAATTTTCAAACTTTGGAAAAAGTAGCTAATGGCCTTATCATATTCGCCCCGGTCATAATAAATTAACCCAAAACCATCTAAAGCAAAACCACCTGCTTCTAAATACATGTATCTTTCTTTAGGCTTTAATTCTTTTGAGAGGTTAATTGAACATAAACTGTCCATTTTCTGTAGGAGCTTATAATCTAAATCTGGGTCAGAATCATATATGAGAATATCCCATTCCCACCAAGCATAAATTATCGTTGTGTCGTGTTCGGCATTTGATATGATCGTTTGCAGACTATCTACTTGACGTTCCTTCTCAGGCGATAATTGGGAGGAAGCACTAAATGAAATGAGTAATATCAATACTATGTAAAAGCTTCTTTTCAGTTTTCTTTGTTTTATGGTATACAACAGTTGGCTAAATTTTCGTTGCTGTAAGGTAACACAAAAATGAAATTTAGGTTTTATCACTCTTTCTTAATATAGAAATGCACCATTGCGTTTCTTTTTCAATTATAGAATCTACTTTTTCATCAAATCTTATTTCATTCAGTGATGAAATGTTAAATTCCAACCGAAGTCTTATTGACTGAATTAAAGCACCATGAGCTTGAATTGCTAGAGTTTTTATATCGTAAGAAATTCTACCAGATTCTAGTTGTAAACACAAATCTTGAAATTTATAAAATACATGTGTGTGCTCATCTATAGAGTTGAATTCAACTCCTTTAGCCTTTATTGATTCATCCAACAACAAGTTTTCTAAAATAGGCCGTTCTATAAGTGCTTTGGAAACTTCCAAAATGTAATAAAAATCACTTCCCCAGGACGGATCAGGTATATACCAAAGCAAGGCTCTTTCTAAAGTTTCGTATATAAAATTAAGTAGTATTTGGTTATCACTAATTTCAATTATAGAATCTAAATTGTTTTTCTCATGCGACGAAGAATAACACATGAAATTGATTAATTCCATATGCGTTTCATTAAGTGATAAATTCAATTCATCTTTTAGTACTGACAGAACTTCAGACTTTGATTCAAATGATATGCAGAGAAAAAAAAGTCTCAAAATATCATTTCTGACAGCCCATGGATATTTTAATTCAACTTCAGGCAGGTCGATATTAATCCATTCATATCGACCTTGAAGTAATTCTTGATTAATATTTAAATAACACCAGTCTTCAACTGCGTTATTTCTTAGTATTAAGCTAATCATATTGAGGACAAATATAAGAGATAAGACCCCTTTAATCTAAATTTCAGGATATGCATTCACCATTGCTTCTTGTTCGGTCATTTTTTCAACTTTAACAATTTCACCTAGTTCTATAGTAAGCCAAACATATGAATTAGGAAACCTGCAATTAATGGGTACAATATTTCGCTTAACCCTTTGCAATCCACCTCCATTATTATGTCCAAATCCATATGCAACATGAATTTCAATCGTTCCGGGTTTTAAACTTGTAAAAATCTTCCCTCTGGTTCTGGGTTGCATTTTTTATTGTTCGTTTTAATTGAATTAGAAGATTAGTGCGAGAGACGTTATATGCTTTTTTAATTTTTCTTAATCGTTATCAATTACTTTTAAGTTCTGTTTATTTTTAAGAATGATTTCTTTTTGTTTAAAAGATAAATTAGATGGTGTAAGGACTAACTCTTTTAAGTTTTGAGGTAAAAAATTACTATCTATCGATTCTATATTAAAATTGTCTGCAAGTGACAAATTAATTAGTTTATTCATTTTAAACATAGATTCAGGTAACTTTTTTATTCCACAATTTTCCAGACGAAAAGACTTTAATTTGGTTAATTGATGAATTGAATCGGGTAAACTCTCAATATCGTTTCCTCTAAATACTAATAATTCTAAATTGGAAAGTTTTAAAATCCATTCAGGGAATTCTTTATAATTAAAATTTAGAATTTCTAATTGTCTTAAAGTTTTAAGTTCTCCGACATCTTTAGGAATCAAATTCACACTATTCACATTCGATTGCAAGAAGAGGCTTTGCAATTTTTCAAATTTCAAAAAACTTGAGCCATACTTTTCTAAATCATATTCAGGAAACTTAATTGATAGCTTGGTAATACCTTTTGCGGTGTTTACTTTCTCGAATAGGTTTTCAGATTTAACTTTTAATCGATTTAGCATCTTTATCTTATTGCAAACAATGTTTGAATAAAATTAGGCATTTATGCCGAACCGCGCTAACGGTTAATTTTATTAGTTGTTACCTGTTGTTTTAGTTTCCTAAGATAATTTTTTCTATTCCTTTATTCAAAAAAAGAATTCTTGTAGGGTAATCTCCGTACAAACGAGTTCGTTCTTCAGAATCTATTTTCTCTAGTTCTTTATTCATTATTTCAGAAAATTTCATGAATGATTTTTTCGTCACATTCTCATCACTGTAGTCTTTGATTATGAAATATTGATTGTTGTTAATGTTGATTTCTTGGATTTCTTTGTCTTCTTCATCAGTCACTTCCTTATTTTCTTTAATATTAAAATTTAATCCAATTGTCATTAAAACTTGATTCCATTTTTTCCAATTTATTTCAATACCATCATTTTTGCTATCTTCTTGTATCAAGAAACTTCGATAATCAAATTCTAGTTCTTCATCAAAAAGACTCCATATTTTGCTTACTTTTCGTCCCCGTTTCAAGTGATTAAAAAAGATATCCTTTGCTCCTTGTACGTTATCTATTGGAGTTAATTCAAAATAACCTAGCTTTTCAAGTTTATTTAGTTCCACTTTTGCTCTGAAATGCATAAACAAGCCTTTGAGTTTGATTAACCATGATTCAAAATATCCAAGAATCAGACAAATTATCAATCCTGAAATTAAGCCCCCTAATAATATGCCTTGTAGTATTGTCATTTAATAACAGCTAGCGTTTGAGTAAAAATAAGCATTTAAGCTGTCGGCGCGTAGCGCTAATATTTACTTACTTGTTATGCTTTGTTTTCACTATTCGTATCTTTCCAAATTATATTCTCATTTGCCAAAATCCAATCCATTGAATCTCTAAAATCAATTTGACTTTGTTTATTCAAGTACCCAAGCCAACTAGGATTTTCTTCTTCACGACTATATGCGAATAAGGCAAGGGCATATCCCCATTCGTTTTGTGGTAAATACCCCAATGATGAGTATCCCCATGATTGTTGGTTTGCGTTAAAGTTAAATGAGCTGTTTGCGAAATATTCCGAACCCGAAAAGAACTGTAGTTAAATCGGTTAAAGGGTCATCATTTTTTTCAAGTCAAATCGCAATAAAGCATAACGCCAATATATGAAACGTAGCGCTTCTTATATGTACAAACTATCGTTCAGCATTGAGCCACATTTTTATATTTTGTTTTTAACTTTTTTATTTTAAATACCGAATTAAACATGGGGCGGTAATTCCAAATTGCACAACTCTTTAAGTTTGGCACTTAATAGCTATGTTTTATACATGTTTTTAGCAAATCGTTTTTATTCAAAATAGGTATCTAATATTTGTTTCAGTAATTTTCTCTCCCCATTTTAGAATAACTTTGG
This sequence comes from uncultured Crocinitomix sp., assembly GCA_937139035.1. Lineage (GTDB taxonomy): Bacteria > Bacteroidota > Bacteroidia > Flavobacteriales_D > Crocinitomicaceae > Crocinitomix. The sequence continues at coordinate 4,131 of CAKZPK010000380.1, forward strand.
TTAGCAAATTACTGGTGTAATCATTTTGCGAGAATTCTGTATAGTAATATTCTTGTGTCGAAAATAATTTATCATTCAAATAATGTTCGACTTTTATTAATTCGCCACTTTCATTAATAGTTTTAACTGTACAAGTATTTTCATTATTCCTTTCTTTAATATAGACACCATCAATGAAGCCTCTATAGATTGATGGATTAAAAATAGATATTGATTGCAAGCTATTGTTATTGTATGTATACAGTTTTTCATAATAATTATAAGCAAACAATGAATCATTGACTCTAAGTAAAAATATTTTTGAACTATCTAAATGAGATTTAATTGTTATGTCTTGACTTTGGAATATGTTAAATTTATTACCTGTATTAATTTCAAAATCATATTTAAAATTCGTTATTTTCCCAATAGAATCATATTTAACTGCATATGACATACGAACAATATTGGATGAAATAGAATCTTTGGTTGTCTTTTCATAAGTTTTATATTCTAGTATTTCAGTTACACCAAGCTTTTCAAATTTATAATCATAAGGGTCAACCTGCATGGAATTTGGTGTCACATCTTTGGTTTGTGTAATTCCTGCATTATAAGAAAAGAGAATTAGTATAAATACAACTATTTTAATATTTTTTAAATTCATTAGTTTTCTATGTATGCTAACGATAGACTATGCGCAGTGCGGGATTTGAAAAGTGGAGTTTTCAAATTTTTACGTAGCCAAGAGTTTATATATTGTTTTTAATTTATACACTTTAAATACCAAATTAAATTTTTGGCGGACTCCCTTAAATGCACTGACCTTTCGTTTGGCAGAAAACCCGCATTACGTATAGGTTTTGTTGTAGGGCCTTTTTATTTATCTCAAATGGTGACGTTTTCAATACTTTCAACAGGTAACCAATCATCCATATTTCCATAATCACTTCGATTAATTTTAAAAGGTACCAGTTGTTTAAAATCCTTTATCGTGATTAAAACTAAATACCTTTTACCTGAAAATCTTTTTTCAAGCCCTTTGTTTAGTAGTAACTTGTCATTATTTTGTTCTACAATTTCAATGGATTCGTCTCTAGTCAACTTATCAGAATTGAAGACCGTATCAACAATGGCTTTACCTTTAACGAGTCCATCCCCTTTGTTTTCAATGAAGTATAAAACATCATCTTTGTTTACACGACCATATGGCAATTTTCTACCCATTGCTCCACGTATAATCATAGTTTTTTTCCCAGTAATGATATGTTCTAATTCTTTTGCTTTAGAGTCTAGATAAACTACATTATCCATATTTTCTTTTTTAGTTATTATGACATTTACTTTGTGTTGTAGGTAGTTATTTATTATAAATCTATGTTTTCAATTAAATTATCTGGTGCTTCATGATTGTAATAATAGAGTACTCCGTATTCCATTTTGTTAAAATCAGGAGTCTTTACGTTTCCCGTATTTGACTGAAAAGCTGAACAGCATTTATTGTTTGTGTTTACAACAAAAAGTTCAGGTAGTCCAATTAAATCAAATTTAACACACGTTTGAATACCATCTGTTAATTTAAAGCTTTTACAATTTTCGCAGTTCGCCCATTTTTCCATATCTCACTCAAAAAACTCCCCTATTTCACATCCAATACCTTCTGCAATTCTCTTCAAAGTTAAAGATGTCGCATTTTGTCTTCCATTTTCAATGGCGGATAAATTTGACTTTTCCATATTAATTTTCGAGCATAAATCTAATTGACTTAAATCGTTTTCACGTCTAACTTTCGCAATACGTTTGCCCAACTTTTCTAGAAACTCTTTATCCGTCATACTACCAAGTTGGTTATAAAAAACTCTGCTTGAGCTATGATTTATAATACCTCTTTTTGTATGCCCCTAGTTATTATACTTAATAACCCAATGATGAGTAAGAAAACGGAGAATCAAAAAGAATTAGAATTTATTCAAAAAAGTTTACGGGAGAACCATGAATTGCGTCAAGTTTGCCTTGAAGTACTGTCTTGTTTGAATAAAACCCAATATTCGAAGACATTAATTATTCATTGTAAAAGTGAATTGAATCGGGTTTTGTTTAATCCAGATGATTTTTCGCATTGAACTTCAAGTCAACTTGAAATTAATTGATCAATTCGCCTCTGGCGGATAATTAAAATAAATCAAATGAGTTTTGGGTTAGGTCAAATTGGAGTTTTTTAATTAAAATTCTTCTACATCATACATTCTCAAAAGCATTATTAGAATGTTGTAAAGAGCGAATATTTCCTTTCCATTTTGCTTCGCATTTAACATCAAAATTTGTTCGTCATTGCCTCTGAGAAGAATTTTGTGTTGAGATAGCTCATTAAACCCCTCTTTATCAACTACTTCTGGAAATTCGTTATACGGATCATCACCGATTGTATGGACTTTAATATCTGAATAAGCAATTGCTTTCACTTGCTCTTTATTTCCGCAAGCAATCATTTTAGTTCCAACAACCGTCCACGAATTTTCCTCGCCTTTAAAGAAGAGTGCCGGAATTCCAAGATCAAAGTCGCGAAGTAAGTTATCAAGGTTTAGTTTTTCATTCTTGTTTAATTCTGAGTAATCAAATGAATACAGTGATGGTAGCTGGTTACGTTCCGCTCTCCATTTAATACGTTTTTCTATGTATTCGTTTGATTTTTCCATTACCCACAACGGTTAGTGTAAATGGCGTAGTGGCGTTTAGCCACTATGAACATTTTACACATTGTTAGCTAAAGCTTTTAATTTTTCTTCCTTGTATTCAAATATAAATTCATCTCCTTTTTCTATAAACTTTATTATAAAATCTGAAGAAAAGGGGATATCCTTTGTTGGAAACCACTCTTTCTTTATTTCCTTATTTATTGCGATAAAAAGTCCATTGTCATCACCTATGGCACAAAATCTTTCCAAATTCCCTGAATGTATTGGAATGCCAGTTACATTTTTTAAAATTCTATATTCTTCATCAATATCAGAAGTCGGAATCCCAATTTCACATATTTCCAATAAAGAGTTTTTGTCAAATGGCTGGTTTGAATTATTTTCCATATTTTTTCTTGCTATTAGTTCTACTATGTTTCTGTCTTCATCATAAAAGTACATTGCATAAGCGTTCCAAAAATCAAAGTATTGAATAGTTAAGTTCTCGTATTTCAGAATTTCAACTCTTTCCTTTAACCATTCTAAACCTTCAGATTCTTGATTCGCAGGGATGTTAATTGCATAATGATAAGGAGTGAATTTCTCTCTTTGAACTAATTTCAAAATTGATTCCCCAATTTGAAAAGAGGTAGAAGTATTTGTTTTTGCAATTACATCTAATTCCAATATTTCAGAATAAAATTTCGTTTGCGCTTCAAGTCTTGGTGTATATATTTCTAATTCTTGAATTTTCATATTTTTTTTAGTTGTAGCTAACGTTTGAATAAATATAAGCATTTATGCTGTCGGCGCGTAGCGCTGATATTTATTTTGTGTTATCTGCTTTTTAACCCTTCAACTTATATCCTTTAAAAGCACATCTGTTCCATTTGAATCTTGTTAGAGTGCCTCTTTCATGTAAATTGTCAATTGACTTGTTCCAATCTTCTTCGCTGATTTTTGATTCAGGATTTAGACTTTTAAAATGAATATAAGACCAATAAATGTCTATTTCTTGAATGTCGAAGTAATCAGACGTTTCTATGTGTTTAGGAATAAAGTCAAATTCAATTATTTCATTTTCACATTCTATTCTAACCCCAAATCCATGTCTTGACCATTTAGTGATTCCGTAGTCGGGTAATGTACCTTCGAAATTTAGTCCATCATTGTTTGGGTTTTCTTTTGCCCAAGCTTCTTGAGCGTTGTTATATGTAACCCAAATTTCCTGAGTTCTTTTGAGATACTTCTCTAGATGTTCTTCGACTGTTTGGTTTATTGTTTTGTTCAATTTGTTTGGATTACGTTATATTTCTCCTGAATTATATAATTCACTGACAACTGGTTTCAAATCGAGCCATTCAACTCCTTCAAATGCTTTTTTATATTGCTCTGTAGATTCTAAAAACATCATTAAATGCCATTCATCAATATGTCTAAATTCTGGAGTATTAACAAAGTGAACGGTTACGTGTTGCTGGTGCTTCTTGTTATAAAAATTGCATTTACTACCACGCAATTGATAGTTCCAACGTTGACTTAATTGACCTTTTCTTAGGATGTTTTGATTACCTCTCCAAATGAGCTGGTCGTATTCTTCTGTGATTGTAATGTCTAGACCAAATTTTAATCCAAGATCTTTCATCAATTGTTTACCTAAGTGTCGATAATCAATGATAGCTTGTTTTAGAATTTGGGGGTCAATTTTAGACATTGTCTAATTTTCTTTTTCATCAAATTCAAAAAAATCCTGAACTTCACATCCAATTCCTTCAGCAATTTTCAACAACGTTAAAGCAGATGGATTTTGTCTACCATTTTCAATTGATGATAAATAAGAATCTTCCATTTCAATTTTGACACACAAATCAAGTTGTGTCAATCCTTTACTCTTTCTGATCTTAGCAATGTTCGCTCCAAGCTTTTTCAGGAATGTGTTTTCGGTCATATGCCGAAATTCAGAAAATAAAAGGGCTATCAACTTATGATATATCATAAGTTTTATTTAAATTTGATCTGACCCCAATCATTATTATTTGCAACAAAAATGGAATCATCAGAATTTACTGACAGAAAGGAGTTTGATTACTTAATGCGAGTAATTAAAGCAGGTTAATATTGAGGTATTGAGGTTCTTTTTGTCGGAAGAGCCGCAAACAGAGGAAATCAAAAATCATTGTATCGAACAATTAAAACGAGTGCTTTATACTCCAGATATTTTGTTGTATTGAAATTGTTCATGTAGAAAATAAAAGGTTAAAAGAACAACAGTTACGACGGTTTAATAACTGATTAAATTTATTCATCATTTTTTTTGGTTTAAGTCTAAATTTTTATTATATTGGGATTATGTAGAACCGTGTTCTAATATCGACAGCACAAGCTTTCGGGATTAAACACCAAAATAAATCATGTATGAAAGAAGTATTGCAAAGTATCAGCGAATGCTGAACGTGAAAATCTCTAAAAAGAGGAACGCAATTATTAGTTCAGGTGGGTTGTTTGACAATCCGCACATGTATTTATTTTGGATCAAAGTTTGAATCCCGAAGGCTTGTGCCGACTCGTCTCACTTCCAGACGCTAAATTAGGTCGATACGGTACAAGTCTTTTTTTTATTTTAACCCATTTATTGCATTCAAGCCATTATCATTAACTTGCCAGTAGGTGTTTTTTTCTTGAATTTTGTCGACATATTTATGCTTTAAAAACTCTTCCAATGTTTCTAAAATATATCGTCTTTTCTTTAATCCTTTAAGTTCAATTTTCTCTTCTATTTCCGTTAATGTATACCTCCCTTTAATTTTTTTCTCTGTTTTAAAAAAATCAATTAATTTTAATTTGACCTGCGATAAATAAATTGTTGACGAAAAACTTTCAATATTATTTTTTTTTCTGCTAGTCACTTTTGAATTGATATTTGCTTCAGGAAGAGGGAGTTTGTTATAGGTTTTCGGGCATCTCAAACCTGCGCTTGCTGCGATTCGCTCTAATAGTAACCTTTCGCTATCCTTGCTAGGGAATTCAATTGCCTGCATTAAATTTAGTGGAATGGGTAAATCATTTTTCTTGAGCCCACCAATACAAATAGGGATTACAGGTATATCTCTAATATAAGCACCTCCAGATTCGAAATAAATCCATTTCCTATCCTTACTGACATGGGACACTAAAACTAAGATCATGCTTGAATTCTCAAGTGATTCTTTAATCTTTTTTAGCCATTCCGTACCTAATGGGATACTTTCTCCGTCATCACTACTAACGAATAATTTTACTCCTCCTAACAATATTTCATCAATCCAATTTTTTATAGGAATTGCAAAATTTGATTCTTCGCTACTATGACTTATAAATATTTGTGGTTTATTCATGTTTTCAACATTATTTAGATTCGAACTTTATCCAATTAAATTTGCCTATTGTAGATTCACGAATAGCCGTTGCATTTAGTTTTGTTGGATTAATGTATGTTAAATCTAAATAAAAATATTCAATTTTCTCGTTATAATGTAGGGACGAAAAATTTGGAAAGGATTTTAGTTTTGATTTAATTACCTTTCTTTTTCTTGAGTTTTTTGATCTGTTTTTTTGACAAAAATTTGAATATATTGTTGATATTAATGCCAACTCCAGCAATATTTGGCTCTAGGATAATGGTATCATTGAGTATTTTGCCTGTTCCACCTTTCAATTCTTGTTTTATTTGAAAATCATCAATCTTCTTTTTGTCTTTAATATCCTTGAACACTTTTTCTATTAATTTTAGGACGTCTTGTGGTGTTTTACAGATTTTACCTATTTCAATAAATACTAGTTTATCTTCTGGTACTCTTTCATTTCTTACCTCTCGGTTATCACGCTCCAAAAAATATTTGGGATGAATTGTCGTTACCATTAGTGCAGGCAATAATTCTTGAGGGTCTATTCCATTGACAGACTCCCAAGACATTAGTTCAGAATAAAAATGACTTTCGGGAATTCCCTGAATTGCTACAGAATTATTTTCCGCAGCAAACTTCGCTATTTTATCAAAGCTATTTCGTAAAGTTTTTCCAATTGGCTCATCCCAATTGTAATAATCTAAAATGTATAGATAATAATCTCTTTCAACATTCTCAGGAATAGCAGCTATTGTACTAATTTTTAATCCCATAAAATAATTCTATTTATAAGTTTTGGTTATTGCAGATAACACCCAAATAAACGCACCTTCCAAGTGTAAACGTTTGTAAATGCTTATTTCGGGTTAATTATCTACTATAAAAATACGCAAAGATTCAATTCTAACGTGACATTTGGTAAAAAACGCGTTGATATAAGTATAAAGACCCAATCCGTTCACTCCCAACTAATCCTCTAACAAAAAAGTTTTAGCCTTGGTTTGATTGGATACCGTTATGACGATTGTTTTGTCTTTGAACTTTACCTGGGTCATGTCTTTGCAATCCTTATTCTCAAAAAAGCCAGATTCCAAGGGTGAAAGTTGTTTAAAGTTTCCTGTGCCATCTCCCAATAATAAAACACCTCTTCCGCCGTCGTATCGGATAGTCTCCACCTCAACTCCAAAGTTGTTTCCAGCAACCAGCACATCTAAATATCCATCATTATTATAATCGTTCACCAAGGAACGGTTGATTGGACCCAACTGACAATAAACGGGTAATCTGTTGACTTGATAACCGCCCTCTTTACTGATAAATGCAACGGAACTAAAACTTGTTGCAGAAAAATGAATGGCATTTTCTAAATATTCCTCTCCGTAAATGGTTGTAATATCTGCCACAGCAAAATCAGCATAGGTTGGGAATTTGTCTGCAATAAAAGGCATTTGTTCCGAAGAGCATTGTCGCCCTCTTACAGGATAGCAGATGTTATTTTGATATTCGCCTAAAACGATATCGTTTTTCATATTCCCATCAAAATCACCGCAATAAATTTCTAAAGGATATTGTTGTGAGGGATGAAACTTATTGTTTTCACCCAAATTGCCCACAATAAAATCCATTTGTCCATCTCCATTAAAATCTCCTTTTTCAATCGAATACCACCAACCAGAATCCTGCGTTGGATTATAACGAGCTGTTACGTTTGAAAAAACGCCTTTATTATTTTCAAAAAAACTAACTGGCATCCATTCTCCCACCACAATTAAATCTTGGTCGCCATCCGAATCAATATCATCAAAAACAGCATCTGTTATTAATCCTGGATTTTTCATATCTGGAGACAAAGCCGTAACATCTTTAAACTGCCCGTCGTTATTTTCAAATAGGTAACTATTTTCAGGATAAGGATAGAAACGTGGAACTTGCCGCCCACCAATAAATAAATCTAAATCCCCATCTTGATCATAGTCTGAAGGAACTACGCATTGACCTCCAATAGGAATTTGTGGAAGTCGATTTGATTCATTGGTAAAGTTTCCATTTCCATCATTAATATAAAGTTGATCTATCAATAATGGAGACTTCCGATCGAATTCGTTTCCACCACTCACCACATAAAGATCCAAATCCTGATCGCCATCCGCATCAAAGAAAATTGCATCCATTTCTTCTCGCTTGCTTTCTTTTGACCACGGCCCAGTTTTTTCTTGAAAACCTGTTGAAGTTTGAAGATATAGTTTTCCGGACTTGCCTGATGGGCCACTTATGTATAGATCCTCCAAATCATCTCCATTGGCATCTCCTTTTGCTATAAAAGGACCTGATTGAGATAGTCTGTTAGGAATTAATAATTCGTGTTGAAAATCATCATATGAGTTTTCTACATGCTTAAAACCCAATAATGAATCTGTTATATCTGCAAATAATGGAGACTGATTTAATGGAGGTAATGGACTTTTGTTTCCTTCCGAATATTTTAGTGTAATTGCACTATTTATTGCTACATCCTCTTTCTCCAATGTCACTCCGTCAGGCCACTCAACAGTAATTCTATTCACTTTTTTTGCATCTCCCAAACCAAAATGAAGCGTGTTTTCTACTGCGGACATGTATCCTCTAGAAACTTGCAATTCCTGATATTGAAGACCTGCATCTGTATAAACAGTCACCTTTGCGCCAATAGCTTGTTTGTTTTGGGCATATCCATCAATTTTTAAACGGATGTAATTGCATGATGAACCCTCCAATTTGTTCTCAAAAATAGAAGCAACATCATCCACATTATTCATGACTAGGTCTAAATCACCATCATTATCTAAATCTGCATAAGCCGCTCCGTTTGAATTAAGAGGAACATTTAACCCCCAATTCTCAGAAACTTTTTTGAATTGAAGATCTCCTTCATTTCTGTACATATAATTTACAATTTTTGTTGCAGGAATCAAATCCAATTCGGCTTGCAGATCTCCCACCTCATCATTTGCTTCTTTTTGCAAATACTCGCTGATATAATCAACATCTCTTACATCACGTTTGTAGCCATTTGTAATGAAAAGATCTTTATGCCCATCATTATCAAAATCAGCAAATAATGGTGCCCAACTCCAATCTGTTTTAGATATTCCAGCTAATTGCGCAATCTCAGAAAAGGTTCCATTTCCATTATTCAGTTGCAGTCCATTAAACATGTATTGATGGTGAAACCCCATATCTACTAAATTCTGAAAAACAGCAGTACTCATTGCTCCCATATTTCTTTTTGACCGAATATGATCTTCACTCACCATATCCAATGTCATGATATCAAGAAAACCATCATTGTTGAAATCTGCAACCTCATTCCCCATTGAAAAATTGGAGATGTGATTTGTTTGGTTGCGAATATCTTCTGTAAAGGTTCCATCTCCATTGTTTACGAATAAAAAATCAGGCCCAGAAAAATCACTCGAAATGTATATATCGATATCTCCATCATTATCCAAATCACTTGCGGCAATACCTAATCCATAGGTATTACTTTGAATTCCAGCGGCTAAAGTAACATCTGTAAAACGTCCATTATCATTTCGGAATAGAACATCAGCATCTTCACCCTCTAGGATAAATTGCCTCATTTTTCCATCTGATAAATTATCTGAACCGTTTGTTTTTGGATGATTGAGAACGTATAAATCTAAATCTCCGTCATTATCATAATCAAAGAATGCGGAATGTGTCGTTCGTTTATCACAATTTACACCAAACTCTTCTGCTTTTTCAGTAAAAGTGTTGTCGTGATTATTGATAAATAGCAAGTTTTGCAATTGCGATCGATCATCTGTAATTCCAGATTGTCCAACATAAATATCTAGGTAGCCATCTGCGTTTACATCAGCAAAATTGACACCAGTATGCCAACCGCTTGCCAAATCATGGTTAATCGCTGTATTTGTAATATCCTCAAAGACCATATCACCTTTATTGAGGTAAAGTTTATCAGAAGTATTATTCCCTGTAAAATAAAGGTCCTGGAGACCGTCATTATTAATATCGCCCACAGCTACACCTGCTCCATTATACATGTAATCAAAGTTGAAGAAATTACGCTCTTCTGTTTCCTTTACAGCATTGACAAACCCAATTCCTGTTTGACTTTCAGACAGTAATTCAAAGCCTACTCGTTCTTGAATTACATCATTCTCATCAGAAGAGTGATCTTCTTCAGACGCCGTGCCACACGACAAAAGCGTGAGTAATACCGAAGCAATAAAAAATTTGTTGATGTTTAATTTCATTCGTGTAGCAATTAACTTTTAAAGCTCAGTAATCCTCCTTGTGGTAATCAACTTACTTTTCAAAAACCACTAGATCTTTATAAACTAGCTATTTGTAAATATAAGTTTTTTTTTGAGAGAATAATGCGCTTAATGTCTTGGTAAAAAGTGCGTTAATTCAGGTTTGAAATGCAACCACAAAAACGCTTAAGAAATAATGATTTTGGTATTCATTTGATTTTTTAGGGTAACATATCAACCAACATTTTTTTAACTCCAAAGTAGATGAAGAGTAAATAGGATTATTAATATTTCTACTTATCGTGGAATTCTTGTAGTTAGTCGTTTCTATTACAAATATTCTTGCAATTTCACATATCTTTCAAACTTCATTTTAAGACTTGACCTTTTGTGAAACTAGTTCTATCTAACAATCTGTTTTCCCCATTGAAACTGTTATTTTCGGTTGTTTTAACGGTGTTTACTCTTTTTACTTACGGGCAAAAGCATCAAGAAATTAATCAATCTCTTCAGCAGTTAGACGGTGAAAAGACGTTGTTTTTAATTAATGAAATTGAACAACAAAATGAATTAAGCGAATTACTGCAGCTAAAAAAAGCTTTCTCTTTTTTACTTTTAGCAGACGAGGGTTATATCCCAATTATTCAGCAATTTAATGACGATTCTTTTGACTCACAATCGGAGGCCTATTTTTTGTATAATTACATTATGTCGATTCATCTTTTGCAATCGAATAAAAAATCTTCAGAATTTGCGCACTATATTTTTAAGACATTAAAATGTATTAAAACTTCAACAGAGCTTCCAACCTATGCCACCCGCAAAGAGTTCAATTGTTACAATAACTTGTCTTATATCTTCCATGAAACAGGAGATGATAAAACTTCTGAAAAATATTTAAAGTTAGCTTATGACAAGGCTGTAGAATTTAAGGATTCGCTCAACATTTCGTTAACATCAAATAATTTAGGAATTATTTTCAAGAATCAGGGGAATTACGATCAGGCTTTCTTTCGATATCAAGAAGCACTATCCATAAGCCGAGCCCTTGGAGATGATGTGGGGATAATTAAAGCGCTAAACAATTTAGGAATCCTTCAAGAAACGGCAAACAACGACCGAGGTAACTACTCTTATAATCTTTATAAAAGAGCACAGGAAATTGCAGATAAAAATGACCTTACCAATATTAATTCACCTATCCCCTACTTAAAAGAAGGTAAGTTTGAATTGGCGCTCTCACAGTACCAATCTAAATTATTAACTGCACTAGAAACAAGTGACTTGGTTAGAGCAAAATCAGCCGTATTAGGAATAGCCAATTGTTATGATTCATTAGAAATGTATAAAGATTCAAAAGAAGCTTATCAACTATATCTGACTTTTGAAAATGAATTACAGCAGGAATTAATCAATGAAAAAACTAAGGAAATAGAATCTCGTTATCAGCTATTTGAAAAGGAAACAAAAATAAATCAGCTTGAGAAAGACAAGGAACTCCAATTAGCAAAAGAAAGAGAGAGTGGTTTGATTTTTTGGTTGATCATTATTTTTATCTCCTTAACCTTGGTCATTAGTCTATTGCTTTTTCAAAAACGTTTATTGACTGCAACTATAAAGCAAGAACAAACGGAAAATCAGCTTTTACGTTCGCAAATGAATCCGCACTTTATTTTTAATACATTGTCTGTAATTCAATCTCTTATTCAAACAGAAAAATATGACAAAGCCGTAACTTCTATTGGAAAGTTTGCAAAATTGAATCGTAATATCTTAAATCATTCAAAACAAAAACTAATCCCCCTTAGAGAGGAAATAGAAAGCTTAGTTGATTATCTCGATTTACAGCGCATGCGATTTTCGGATCAGATCACTTATGATATTAAAACCAGTGATTTAAATTTAGATCTTCTTAAAATACCACCCAATTTAATTCAACCTCTAATTGAAAATTCAATAAAGCACGGTATCTTACCAAGTAAGAATAAAGGCGAAATCAGTATTTCTTTTAACTCGAACGAAAAAACGCTCATTTGCGTCGTTCAAGATAATGGAATTGGTTACCTTAACTCAAAACAACTAACCCCAAATGAACCAAATCGCGAATCATTCGGAATTTCAATTCTAAAAGGAAGATTATCCTTTTTAGAAAAAACATATAAACAAGAGACCTCATTTCATATTGAAGAGTTAACAGAAAATGGCAATGCAATTGGCACCAAAGCAATATTAACCCTTCCTATAATTCAAGAAAATGCTTAAAGTAATCGTTTTAGAAGATGAAATACATACAAGAGATGCGCTGATTTTTTTAATTAAAAAAGCGAATCTCAATTTGGATATTATTGGGCATGCTGGCACACTCCAAGAAGCTAGGACACTGCTCACATCATGCGATTTTGATATATTAGTTACTGACATAAACCTTTCAGACGGAAATATTTTTTCAGTACTCGAGGAAATTCCAATTCGATTTCAAATTATCTACTCTACTGCACATGAAGAATATTCATTAAAAGCTATAAAAACAGGTTCTTTAACGGATTACATTCTAAAACCAATTGATTTTAATGAACTAAAAAAGGCCTTATCAAATGCCATTGCTAGAATTGACAAAAAAATAGCAAACCCACAAACCGACAACAACAAAATCATCATTAGCACCCTAAACGAATATAGAATATTAAAAGCCGCGGAAATACGCTATTGCAAATCAGAAGGGAGTTATTGCGAATTCCACATGCAAAATGAAGAAAAAGTTGTCACGTCAAAACCGTTGAATAATTACAAAGATTTATTGACCAGTTTTGGGTTTATTCAAACCCACCGTTCGCACATTATAAACCCTCAACATGTCATAGGATATAATAAAGAGCAAAACGAGATAAATTTAGAGGGCAATGTGAACATTCCACTTTCAAGACGTAAGAAAAACGACATCCTAAAAGCGCTTTTTTCAATTCAATAAATTACCACATTTATATTTGATACCACCATTTAGAAAATCAACCTGACCACCTATATGTTTCGCCGGTTTCTCCTTAATTTCTTACTCATCTTTGGAGAAAAAAGATATGATATACGGAATTACACTTATTATTTTAAGCATCTTGGCGGTACCGTCATTAATCCTTTCAAAGCGTCCTGACGCACAAGAACTTCTTAACAAAATTGCCCCCTACCAAGGGTGGATTGGTTTAGTTTTTTGTTTTTGGGGTGTTTGGGGAATTATTCAAGCCATTCTTAACATTAGTCTATTAGGAGATTTTCCAATTTGGTGGATTACATGGATGGCAGGAAGCGTTGTTGAAGCCATTTTAGGTTTTATACTAGGTTACGGAATGATTAATCAACTTTTACTTTCTAAAAATGAAGAAGCAAAAAAGAAAGGAAAGGCACTTTTAGCAAAACTAGCACCTATCCAAGGAAAAATGGGCGTATTAGGAATCATTGTCGGAATATGGATGATTGTTGCAAGTTTTCTATTTCTATAACCCTTTCGTTTTTTAATCAAAAAATCTAGAATTATGACAAAAATTGGATCAACGCTAATTGGGCTAGGCATACTTGCTATTATTTTAAATTTTGCCAACATGGTGCCTAACCTATTGATGTGGATATACAACTGGGGAGAAGGTGTTGCGTGGGGAATAAAATTAGGATTAATTGCAGTAGGAGCAATACTATTAT
>CAKZPK010000381.1 GCA_937139035.1 uncultured Crocinitomix sp.
AAGACATTGAATTACTTCTTATCTCTAATTATTTGAATGAAAAAGTAAATGAATTACCTCAAACTTTAAATGACTCTATATTAGAAAATACAGTTCTGAAAGGATTGGTTTATAACCCTCAAAATAAGGCTTTTATTGAAGCGAAATCTGAATTATTCGATCTTGATCGTTATTACTTGAACTAAAAAAAAGAATTACCCCATTAACTGAAATTGAATCTAGAGACGATATTGATGCTTCTCTTCTTCCTAAACTCAGCCCTTCTAAAAACAAAACGCAAGAGTTTGACTAGCTTAATCTAAAACGTGCTTTAAGAATCAACTATTTCATTTTGAACATACAATTACGACATTAATGATGTCCTTAGTAATTGATAATTTTATATGATTTTACACCTTGATTGGTTTCAATTTTTAGAAAATAGATACCTTTTGATAAATCGGATTTTTCAATTCTGATTGATGACTCCACATTTGTTGAGCTTATTTGTTTAATGAGTTGTCCTCTTGAATTGTAAAGCTGTATAGGAGCAAAAAGTTCAATGTTATTTAATCCATCAATTTGCATATAATCTGGAAAGTTGATAACGTTAACTAAGGTTGCTAATTCATCTATATTCGAGAGTGATTCAAAAACTATTTTTACCCGCCCAGTATTATTATTTTCGTGAGTTTCATTAGTGGTGTATTCCCCATCAATTACATAAAACAAGTAATATTCAAGTTGGCTTAGCGTGTCTGGTCTTGAAATTGTTGCTATTAAATTAATAGTGCTATTCGAAGGAAATACGTAATGATCAATTTTACCAAGATTTAAATCACCTTCGTCAAGTATAGAATCATTCGACCAGAAAAAAACGGTTTCCTGATCATAGGTGTAAAATGTTGATCGGTGTTTAACTTGGTAGTTAAAAGAAATTACAGGGCTTTCAAGTGATCCAGTAAGTTCTGATGGGCCAGGAACCATAACGAAATCCAATGTATCAGTTGCAATTGCGAAATTATCTACCCACATACCATGTGGATGGTATGGGCTGGACACCTCTTCGGAGCGGAACTTAAATCGTAACCTAGTTTCTGCGCTTCCCATAATATGTGAAATGTCACAATAAGTCTCTGTCAATTCAGGAACATAGTTCCAACCATTTTGATTGCCTATTGATAAAATTCCATCTTCCCATGGGGGAGGAGCGTACCAATTAGCGGCAGGTTCGTCCGGATCTTGATTTGCAAACAAAGGATCCCATGAATGTCCGCCATCTAAACTGTATTGAAGATTCCCTCCTGAATTTTTATAGTACGAACTTCCTCTACATAATAAATCAAATGAAATTTGAGCAAAACTAATTTGAGAGAAATCGAAAGCAGGTGCCTCCAAGTAATAGGTGCCATAATCCGCCCAATTATTATCATAATAACCCGTTAAATCCATTGGGTCTAAAAACCAATGCCCATTACTTACATCCACTGCAGGATCTCCTTGTATTACCCTATGTCTAAATCTTGGTCCACTTCCATCATCTCCTTGAACATACCAAGTCCAACCGTCAATTAATGTGTCGTTAAAATCTTGGGCATAATCTAAAAAGTAGTTATCCAATGAATCCATGTTCAAATTATAAATACCGAGGTTATTTGATTCGTCCAATTCGACAATATTGTCTTCACTATCTATATCGAACAAGAGATAGTTATAGTCGCCATAATTATCTATATTAATACTAATTTGCTGCGTGCTGAAATATCTTTTGTACGGCATTAATCCATAGCACAAATCAGAAAGAATTAGCGTGTCAGAGGCATCAAGTATTGTGTCGGAGGATAGGTAATATTTGGTAAAGAAATTATTGGTTACAGCATTGGCATTATTCAATATACTAACCATAACTTTTAAATAATCATCTCCAGAACTTACCATTAAGTTTCTACGGTGTTCCAAAAGTAAATCATGAGCAGCTTCAACAACTTTGAAATCATCAAGTAAGATTCCCTCAGTTGCATTGGTTGTATTGGAAAAAGTGTATTTGAATTGAACTTGTTCTGAGTTCTTTATACTATCTAAATCAACTACCATTCTATAGGTATCCCAATAATCTCTTCCTAAATAATTATTATCATGAACAAAGTTGGGGGATCGTCCGTCAATTAAATATCGGTGTGCATTTGTATTTTGTTCATAATCATTTCCCCAAAGGTAATTGTAGGCCATAACGGTGTACATCCCCTTTCTTGTATCTGATTCAAAATTCAGTGGTTGCCATTGATAGCCGCCATCAGTAGAATACATTATGTTTCCATGAATTGGATTTAGACTTCCTGAAGGGACATATTGTTTCCATAAATTGAAATCTAATACAGGCTTTTCTAGCTCAGTTAAATCAAAAACAGGAGTGTACAATTCCATTTTGCTATTGTGAGCAACTTGCCCTGTGTCATTAGTTATCCAAGCTTTTTCTCCAGAAAATGCGGTGCTATAGTGATCGCCTGCAGGAGTGGTCCATTCCCAATTATTATCATTTAAAATGGATTCATTTCGCCATCCATTAATTTCTGATTCGAAATCATTTATATAAGGTAGGCTTATTACCGGTAATTGATGAACCTCGAAAGAGCCAATATTATTATACTCACGCATTTCAGTATGCGAATCCTCTTCGTCAATCACATATATTATATAGAATTTTTCAGTTTCAGTATCGGCTTTGTCATAGATCCATTCGTAAGAAACGAACGAAGTGTCGGGTAATGAGCTAATTGATTGGTTGCCTAAAAAGAGATCAGAAATATCATAAAGACTGTCTTCAGACCAATAAAAATTAATGGAGGTTTCAGGAGACGTTGCTAGACCACTATTAAAGAAATAATATTTTAAAGTATCAGTTGTTAAACCTGCCGAAGTAAATCGGTTAGTTTTTCGTCCTTCAACAGAAAAATCATAATTTTTGCTTCCAATGTAAAAGTCATCAAGTGTCATTGAATAACCTTCATGATTTAAGTATGAAAAATCATTGTATAATCTGAATTTAGCGGATATTTCATCATCATGTTCAGAAATATCAAAGCAGTAACAATCCCATTGATTAGGGATTCTTGGATTTTGTTCAATAAGTATATCTTCATCAGGATAGTATACAGGGAATGTAATTTCTTCCGTTCCAACCTTGGATGGGTGTAATCGGAATTGCCATTCTTCGGCATATGTTTCTGGATTATCAATCATTTTAGCAAAAAAGCAGATACTATTATCAGTTGTTAAAGAAAAGTCTAAATAGGGCGTTTCTAAATATTCGGATAACTCCATTTCTCTCCATGAATGTGACCATGATTTAGGTAAACTATGTGCCTCTTCAATATTAAAATCATAAGGTTCGCCCTTATACCAGTTTGATGATATTCCGTAGGCGAGCGTAGAATTCCAATCCAAATCGTTTTCGTCGAAATTTTCAATGTAATTGGTCTGCATAATAGGCGCTAATTTTAAGACTATTACTCCAATATTATCTGTTTCATCAGATTCGAGGTTGGCTTCATCCTCATCAAGTACATAAAAAAGATAATAATACTCTTCTGTTAACCCATCTGGTAAGTTCAGTGAGAAATCTAAAGTTGTTAAATGGTTAGTGTAAAAGGTTCCCCAAATAGTTGGTGTTTCAAAGCCCACTAAAGTGTCTCCGGGATCCAGAATAGAATCGTCTGAAAAATAAAATTTAGTATGGCATTCAGGATAATCAAGCTCGAAATCAATATCGTGATTAACAAGAATTTTATATTCAATTTCAAATTCAGTAAAGTTGGCATTTATATCGAAAATTGTATCCGTGGACAGTGCCGTATAATTCATTTCTGCAACTTTCAAGGAGAAATCATCCATTGCCCAACCTTCATCATCAGGGTTCACAAAATCACTATCAACATTGAAGCGAAATTTGACACTATCCATTAATGGTCCATCAAAAACATTCGTATTATATCGAGTTTTTACATATAAATCGTCGTCTGTATTTTGAAAATTAATAAAACCACCTCCTGTAGGCATTTCATCTTCATAAAGAGTCGTGGGGAAATCCATCCAAGTACCGGCGCTTCCTTTTTTATATTTTATTCTGAGTTCGTCCATTCCAGATTGTCTAACTCTGTTTTGAAAACTCAATACATATTGTTCTGTCTCTGAACTCAAATCAAAATATGGGGTTTCTAGATAACGAATTGAGTTTGCTGCAAATGTTGTATCTAAATCAGTGCACCAAATATTATTACCAGAATAGGGCGTATCAAAAATAATACCTGTTGGTTCACCAATCTCCCAGTCATCTATTCCTGTTGATGCGCTGTGTGACCAACCAATGGTGTCGGTTGCAATATTTTCAAAATCATTAAAATAGGGGGGGATAATTTGTGCTTTACTGTGCAAAGAAATGAGCACTAATAATATGAGAAATAATCTATTATGATTTGGGAAACGCATGATTAAAAGTAATAATTAATTGTGTAAGGTTGCTCCTAAAAGAATAGTAAATAATGTTAGCCTTTTTTAGAGGTGATGTGATGTGTTTATGTTGTACATGCAAACTGTAAAACACAGAAGTGGACTACGCCTTCTAAATTTGAATTAATGCTCACTAAAATTAGCATTATTCTTTGAGAGATTATTTAATTGAATAGGAGCAAAATTTTATCAAGATCATTTAAAATGCAATAATGTTGCATTTTAAAGTCGGAATACTCATATTTGCATCTATGTTGCAAAAAGAAAGTGAGCCAATTGTGCTATCTAAAAGTAAATCTGATTTAATTGGGGCTATGGCCTCTTTGCTTTGTTTAGTGCATTGCATGATTACGCCGTTCATTTTTGTTATAAGTGCCTGTACGAAGACATGCTGCAGTGAAACACCTGGTTGGTGGAAATTGGTCGATTATTTCTTCTTAGTCATTTCTTTCATGGCTATCTATAAGTCAAAAAAAAGAACAAATAAAAAATGGATTCAAATTGGGTTGTGGAGTAGTTGGGTAACTTTATTGTTTTTAATACTAAATGAAAGCTTTGAATGGGTTTTAATCAATCAAACTTTTATTTACTTGCCAGCACTTACGTTAATCATTTTGCATTTGTATAATCAAAAGTCAAAATAGGAAGAATGATTCTGCAGCTGGTTATTATTTTCCTTATGAACTCTTGATTAAATAAAGGCGAAAACAGAATTACTCTTTTGCATGTTCAACAGTGATGCGTTCAAATTCAAAGCAATCATATTTGTATAAGCCATTGTTTGTTGCGAACCAATAATCTCTTTCATCATCTTGAAAAATACTGTAAGCATCAACTCCTGACAGTTCTTTTTCGTCCATTTTGAAGTAGGGGGGGGCTTGGGCAAAACTAGTTGTTGAAAGAAATAATATGATTAAAAGGTATTTCAATATTACAAAGGTGATTATTTAGAAAAAGTGCCAGATTATGGAAATTATCTAATAATTGCACTCTAGAAGATATGCACCTTTTAAAATCATTGCTTTAATCGCGAATTAATTGCAAAGAGCCTTGTCCTTGAAAAGTATCACCTTGAACAAAGACACCAGAATAAGTATAAAAATAAACACCCGCAACACATTCTTTGCCGTTACTACTATTTACACCATCCCATTTATCGCTAATTGAATCAAATTTAAAAACCTCTACACCCCATCTATTTACAATAACACAATCAAAACTAGCTATGCCGGTTGATGGAAAATAAAACAAATCATTTTTACCATCTTCATCAGGTGAAAAAATGTTGGGCGGATAAAAATCAAAAGCAGCAATAATAACAGTAGTATGTATTATGCTATCGCATAACGACTCGGATTCAAAGACAGAAATATGTTCTGTTGTTTCAGTTATCAATTCTGTTTCTCCATCTGGAAAAAGAACGGAAGAATTATATGGTGTGTAAACGGTGTCATATTGAATAAAACCATTCAAAACCGTTATGTAAGTAGTAATAACACTGTCACAACCTCCAATTGTTTCCAATTGCGTCACTTCTTCAATGTCTTCTGTTACTTGTATTTGCGTTCCATCAGGAAATGTATATAAAGAATCGTAACAAACAGTGATATTAACATCTATTGAAAAAGAAAGAGAAATTGTTATTTCATAAGATTGTACATGAGTACAACCATCTTCATCTTCAATAGTTAAAGTAACAAGATAGGTTCCTGGGTCAGTATATTCATGGTTTGGATTTTCGAGACTGCTTGTACCTCCATCACCAAATTCCCAATCGTAAGAAACGATACTGCCAACAGAGAGGTTCGTAAAACTAGTGGTTTCACCAATGCAGAGATTGGTTACAGAAAAATCGGCTGTAGGAAAACCTGCGCCACCGGTAAAATCGAAAAATACAGTATCAGAAAAACCACATTCCAATTCCACTGCCACCCAAAAATCATTTGTTGCGCAAATATCTGTAACAGTACATGTTGTTTCTGTCAAATTCAAAAACTCTTCTCCATTGCTCCATGTATAATTGATTGTTTTGCCTTCAAAACAATCGCCTTCAGTTGTGACAGAAACAGTTGCTGTACCATCACATTCAAGACAGTTTGAAACATCAGTTTGTGAACCTGTCAAGATATAATCAGGTGTGTCAAAACTACAGTAAGACTTATACAACTGAGCAATAAAACCGTCGTTTGGCCCTCCGCCAAAAAAATCTTGATGTGCCCCTAATGTTGCATTGCTTGATGGACTTGATCCTGTTAAATACATGTAGCAGTCATATACGGCAACTGTGGTGGCTTCCTCATGATCGTAACCAAAGTAAGAGGAACAATAGAGCGTTCCGTCCACTTCAAATTGAGCAATAAATGCATTTTCACCAAAAGCAGGAATAATCTCAGATTGAACCCCGCAATCTGTCGTTGGATAATCAGAGCTATAAGTGTCCCCTGTATAAATTACATTATTTGTTTCTTTATCAACAGCAACCGAATAGCCATAATCTTCATTAGAGCCGCCAACGTAGGTTGCCCAATTAAGTACTCCATCCTCATCAAATTGAGCAAGGTAAGCTTCACGTGCAAAATAGCTATCATCATCTCCAGGACCAGCATTAGTCATTTGGTGTCCCGCAAAAGACATTCCTGTTTCGCTGTAAGTATCGCCACCTAGATATACATTACCCAATGTGTCTGTAATAGCGTCCGCACCAGATTCTTGATAAGCCGTACCTAAATAGGTTCCCCAAATTCGGTTTCCATCCGAGTCAAATTTTACCAAAAAAGCATCACGATTCGCAGCATAGGCCTCTTGATGTGCTCCTGGTGTTGTTATTCCCGTTGTACTTCTTGTTGTTCCTGCAATATATGCTGTACCGTCTGAATTTAGTCCCATTCCTCCACCGTACTCTTGATCTTCGCCTCCGCAATAGGTTGCCCAAATGCGGTCACCGTCACTATTAAATTTTACTAAATATAGATCTTGACTTCCTCCGTAAACTGTTTGGAATGCACCAGGGCTAGCCACGCCACTTGAACTAGCCGAATATCCGACAGAATAAATGTCATCATTTGCACTAACTCTAACATCCAATAATAAATCAGTTGCTGCCCCTCCATAATAGGTAGACCAAATTCTGATTCCGTCTGGATCAAATTTTACCATAAACCCATCTGAAGTACCTAGTTTGGTCATTTGGTATCCATCAAAGGCAATTCCTGTAGTACTCTCTGTATATCCAACACAAATTATATTATTATCAGAATCGGCTGCAGATGAAACCATATCATCAGTATTAGATGC
>CAKZPK010000382.1 GCA_937139035.1 uncultured Crocinitomix sp.
GCTTTTGCTTATATGCATCCAAATGGCGAGTATTTATATTTCTGTTCTCGTGGCCATAATTCAATGGGAGGGTATGATGTTTTTCGTTCGCGATACAATCCAAATGATCAAACCTTTGGGAAACCTGAAAATCTTGATTTCGCAATTAGTTCACCTGATGATGATTTATTATTTGTAGTAGATAGTTTAGATCGCATGGCCTACTTCTCGTCTGCTCGTGAAAGCAGTCAGGGAAAAATAACAGTATATAAAGTGCGGGTGGATAGAATTCCTATGCAAATGGCTGTTGTAAAAGGTAATTTTTTAAATACAATTAACGGATCAAAAAAGGAAATTGAAATTGAGGTGATTGATTTCTCTACTGGACGAACTATTGGAAAATACAATTCAAAAGCAACCAATGGTGATTATCTAATTACTTTCCCAAGAAGCGGGAAATATCGATACTATGTGACAGAAAAAGGGAGTGACATTACAGATGAGTTTATTGTTGAATTACCTTATTCCAAAGAATTAAAACCACTCAAACAAAGTCTTACCTTAAAAACAGATGATCAAGGTCAGGAGTATATGGAATTGATGAATCGATTTGGTGAAGAGTTTGATGATCCAGTAGCTGTATTAGCAGAGGTTTATCGTGAACTATCTATTTTGCCACCAAATTCTGAGAACTTTAACTTAGACTCTTTAGATGCTTTGAAAGCGACGGATGAAATTTTTGTTGATGCAGGTTTGGACCCTTTTATTACTGATGATGGATTGGAAACCATTTTAGCTGACGAGATAGAAGATCTCACTTTTGCAAAAACAGAAGAGGAGAAGCAAATGAATATTGCCTATAATTTGGCGCAAGAAAAAAGTGATTTGGCCAATGAGAAAATGGTTGAATTGAACGAGTTAATTGAACAAGCCGAGAATGCTACAGACCCCAAGGAAAAAAACAGCATCCTTAAGCAAGTCCTCACTCAAAAAGATGAAATTGAAGATTTGAATAATGAGGCACAAAGTCTAATTGAACTGGCTGAAAATATTGAGACATCAATTGCTGATAAAGAAAAGCAAATAAAAATAGCGAAAGAAATTCAGGATAAGGCGAAAGCATTGCCTGATGGTGATCGTGCAGGATTAACAGCTTTAGTGGGGGATAATAAATCGTTCTTTGAAGAGAATGTAAAAAACAATCCGCCTATATTGAGTGCGGTAACCAATGCCTTGCAAGATGGAGCTAACGAACAGAAACGAGTACAAGAATTGAGTGCGGAAATTTCTGATTTATCTAAAAATAAACGTGATTTAGTTGCTGAAAACAAAATATTGGAAAATCAATTAAAGAAGGAGAAGAAGAAAAAAATTATAGCAGAGATTCAGCAAAAAATAACAGACAACAATTCTGAAATAGGTGTACTTGAAAGTAGTATTTCAAATAAATCCAAACAATTAGATGAGGCCTTGAAAGAGAATCAATCTGTAAGAAATGGAATTGCCGCAGCATTAGTATTGAAGGATGATTATTCAAACTCCGATTATGAAAAACCGCTGTCTGATTCTGAAAAAAGAGAGATTGCACAAAAAGTTCAGTCTAATGATTTAGAGGAGAGTTTAGCTTTGGTAGATGAAGTGTTGGAAGAGAACAATGTGTCTGCATTTAACATTGATTTGTATGCTAGTAATGAAGAAACAAGTGGTTATTCTTTAGAACAATGGAATGATGAAATTGATAAAGAGGCAGAAAGATTAAGACAAGAAAAGTTAAAAGCATCTGCCGAAAAGCAAAAGCTAATTCAAGAAGAAATTGACCGATTAGAGCGATTAAGACAAGAAAAAATTGATAAGTGGGAGGTGATTGATGAAGGTCCGGAATCAATTGATCCAGAAATTAATCAGGATGATATTGTACCTAATTATACCAAGCGCAAACAAAACCTTGACGAGATTGTAAATGAAGGTGATCGTAAAAAAGCCGCGGTAGAGTTAAACTATGAGTTAATTGAAGAGATTGCTGAAGAACGCAAAAAATTAGAGGAAGTATTGGCGGATGATCCTAAAGCTAAAAATGTACAGGAAAGATTAAAGAATTTAGACATTTTAGAGCGAGATATCAAAGCCGATATTGAAAGAGATGAAGAGTGGATTGTAGAAAATAACGAAAACACAACTTTCAATAAAGATGAGCTATTGACAAGCTTAGATCCAAATTATCAGCGTAAAATTAATGAGGCTTATGAAATCATTGATGATGAAGAACGTAATAAAGCAATTGGTGATTTAAACGAAGTAATTCTTGAAAAATCAAATGAACGCATTCAAGAATTACAAGCTATTTTGGCATCAGACCCAGATAATAAAAGAGCAAAAGAAGAGCTAGTTTATTTAGAAGAGCTGGTTGATAAAATTGGGCAGAATAAAGATCAGCCACTTGTTGAGCCTACTCCAATTAATGTAGATGAACTTTCTGCAGAGGTAGATTTCAATGATTTGATTAAAAATTATGATAGCCGAAAGAAAGTTATTGATGGCATAAAAGACGAGTATTCGCGAAAGCAGGAAGAAAATAAATTGTACAATGAATTAATTGATGCTGCCCGCTCAGAATTAGTGCAATTGGATAAACTAGCGGTTGATAACCCGGATAATAAAAACTTGAAAAAACGACAAGATGCGTTAAGAGATGTTGATCGTGATTACAATAAAACAATTGCAAAAAACAATGATTGGTTAGATAAGAATAAACCTGTTAGCCCAGTTTATGCAGAACGCGAATTGGTACATAAAGCTTACCCTGAATATCAACGCGAAATAGATCGAATTAATAAAATTGATGATCCTCAAGAGCGAAGTAAAGCCATTGAAGCATTAAACGAAACTACGTTAGATAAAATTGATAAACGTTTGGATGATCTTGAGGCATTGATTAGTCAGGATCCTGATAATGTCGCTTATTTTAATGAACGTAAGGATTTAGAAGAGTTACGCAAGAAAGTGAAAAGTAGTAAAGATCAGCCTTTACTCGCTCCAACTGATTTAGCCGAAATTAATACAACACCTTCTGAAGGAGATATAATGGCGGATTATAATGATCGCTTAGAAGAGATTGATCAATCCAAAAGAAATGAGGTTGAAAAAGAGAATGAACGCATAGCATTAAATGAAGAACTAATTGAATTATTAGATGATGAATTAGAAGTAGTTGAAAATTTAATGTCGGAAAATCCTGATGATTCTGAGGCGTTAAACCAAAGAAAAGAAACACTTGAGAATTTAAAAGATAATGCGCAAGATCAGATTGAAGTTAGTCGTACAAATATTGAAAATGCTGAAGTAGCATTGAACCGTCCAGGAATATCTGTTGGTAGCTTAATGCCTGACTATGAAAAAGACTTGGCTGATATTGCTAGTTCAAACAAAACAACAAAAGATAAATTAACAGAGGAAAATAATTTGCACAATATGCTACTTGCAGCAGTTGATTATAAAATAGATCAATTAGAAACCGAGCGAGCAGAAAACCCAGATTTATCTGAAACAATCAACAAAGAAATTGATCAGCTCAAAGCAATTAAGCAAGAGAAGCAGGATAAAATTGAGACGAATAAAACGGCTATTGCCAATGCAGATCCTGATGAAGTTGTATCTAGACCAACAATTAGTGTAGGAAGCTTAATGACAGACTATGAATCGCAACTGACAAGTATTAAAAATGGTGATGGAACTGATGTAGAGAAAATGGAGGAGGAAAATGAGCTTCACCAAAAATTAATTGACCTATCAGAAGCAAAGATTGAGGAGCTGAATACTGAAAAAGAAGAAAATCCAGCAGATGCAGATGCAATTGATAATGACATTGCATTGTTAAATGAGATTCAACGTTCAACACAAGACGCAATTGATAACAATAAGAATCAAATTGCAGAATTAGGTGGGAATGATTTAAGTCGTCCAACAATAAGTGTAGGAAACTTAATGAAAGACTATGAGTCGCAATTGACAGATATTAAAAATGGTAGCGGAACTGATGTTGAGAAAATGGAGCAGGAGAACGAACTTCATCAAAAATTAATTGATCTATCAGAAGCTAAGATTGAAGAACTGAATAATGAAAAAGAGGCGAATCCAGAGAATGCAGACCTTATTGATAAAGACATTGCAAAACTGAATGATATTAAACGTTCAACACAAAACGCAATCAATATCAATAAAGACCAAATTGTACAACTTGGAGGAAATGAGTTAGATCGTCCAACAATTACAATAGGTTCGTTAATTCCTGGTTTTGAAAAACGCATGGCAGAAATAGAGGAGAGTGATGAGAGTGAGCAGGAGAAATTGGTACAAAAAATGCATTAAATAAAGAGTTGCTAAATGCCATTGAAAATAAAATTTATGATGTGCAGGAAGAGTGGGAAGAGGATCCTACGAATGGATATACTTACAATCAAGAGATTGATAAATTGGAGGAATTAAAAGAGTCTAAACGCAATGAAGTAGCTCGAAACCAAGAGCAAATTAATGCGTTAGTTGGTGATGCAGCAGATGTTGCGGATGTGAAACCAGATGATTTTAATTCAATTGAGGCGCAAAATGCAGTAGCAGAGTTTGACAAAGAGTTGAATGAAATTAAAGACCTTAATACAGAATTGGATGATTTGAATGAACAACTAAATGCTGCAGATTCTGAAAAACAACAAGCAAAAATTCAGAAGAGTATTGACAAGGTTACCGAAACAAAGACCAAGTTAGAAAATGAAGTTATTGAAGGTTTAGAAGCAGCAAATAATGCGGAAGCGGAGGCATCTCTAAATGATTTGCAAGAGGATAGAGAATTAACAGATACTCCGTCGTCAGAAAACCTTAATGGATTTGAGGCAGATTTAGATAAAGCCGAGCAAAATTTAATCGTTGCAGATCAAAAATTAGATCAGGCGAAAGCATTGCGTTTAGAAGCTGATAAAGAAAAAGATGCATTAGTAGCAAATGATAAACTAAAGCAAGCTTATCAATTAGAGACGGAGGCAAAAGACTTGATTGAGGAATCGAAACGTATTTTTAGAGCAGGGCGTGTATTAAACATGAACACAGAGGAAGAGGTAGTAATTACAGATGTCCCAGAAAATATAAGCGAAAGAAAATCAACTGCTAAGTTTGATGAAGCAGCTGCATTAAGAGAAAAAGCAAATGAATATTATGATCGCGCCAATGCGTTGAGAGATAGTAGTGCAACGGTTAAGAAAAAAGATCAGAATAGCGTTTTAGCATTGGCTGAAGCGACAGAGGTGAAAGCTGATTTGTTCAACGGTGAAGCAAACGATATTGAATCCATTGCAGAAGATATTAAGGCGCAAGAAGATGAGGTTTTGGAAAATCAAATTGCAGCGGTAGAAGTAAGTATAGATGCTGAAACTACAGAGGAAGTTGTGACTTCTGATTTGTATGAAGATTATTATAAGGAGAAAAACGCTGGTGATGCTAAATTAGCAGATGCTGCAGCTATTGATGCTGAAATTGAGGAAGTAAAAAACACGAGAGTAAGAAGATTTAGAAAAGGGGTAGATGCAACTAAAAAAGATCCTCAAGATGTTGTAGATGAAGATCCGGCATTTAGAGAAGATGAAGAAAAAATTGATTCGTTATTACAAGAGCAAAAACGCCTAAGAGATGAAGCTTTAGCGAACTATAATAATGCTAAATCTATTCTTAATAATCAATCAATTGATGAGCAGGAGAATATTATGGCTTTAGAACAAAGAGGAATTGAGCCTGTTGAACTAGTTGCTGTTGCTAATGCTGATTTCGATATTCCGGATAATATTGGTGCGGACATTTTTAGAACAACTGATGTGCCTGTTTATTCTGAAGATGCGCCAATTCCTGTGAACAAAAAACAACCTTCTGGATTAGTGTATAAAATTCAGGTAGGAGCCTTTAGAAATCCATTACCGCAAGATCACTTTAAAGAATTTGCACCAATTTCAGGTGAGCAATTGAATAATGGAATTACCCGATATATGGTTGGATATTTCACCACTTTTGATCCTGCAAATGAGGCGAAAGGAAAAGTAAATGGAATTGGTTATGGAGATGCCTTTGTGGTAGCTTATTGTAATGGGGAAAGAATTACAATAGAACGTGCTAAGTTGATCGAACAAGGAGTTGTAGACTGCGAAGGAATAGATTCTCAGGATCAGAATGATAATATTACGATTGATAATTCGAATACCACAAATAATACAAATACCACAGACAATACCAATACATCAGATAACACCAACACAAACGATAATACGAATACGACTGATAATACTAATACAGTTGACAACACTAATACAACAGATAATACGAATACGACCAATAACACCAATGTCGTAGACAATTCGAACAACAGTGATTATGCTGATCAGAGTGATGCGATTAATACAACACCAAGCACTCCAGAAGAGCAGGACTTAGTTGATTACTATACTTCAGTTCCAAATGCGGCAGAGGCGAATCAAGTTGAGATTATCAAAGGATTGTTTTATACAGTGCAAATAGGTGTTTATTCTAAACCCGTTCCAAATAGCGCGTTGTTCAATATCCAACCATTAAACAGCCAACGGACAGAGAATGGTTTTGTAAGATACTCGACAGGTGTATTCACTTCGGAGGAAGCTGCAGTTGTGCGAAAAGATGAGGTAGTAGGAATTGGAATAACAGATGCCTTTGTTACAGCATATTTTGATGGAGAGCGTATAACACCAGAAGAGGCCTTGCAGATATTAGTTCGTGACGGAGCAAGTGCGTTAGTTGGAAGTAATGAAAATTCAGATGCAGATAATCAAGGAACTGACAATACAGACTCCGTTGATGTTCCAGTTAAAGAAGAGTTTTATAAAGAAGGATTGTATTATCGCATTTTAGTAGGTAAATATGAAGATGCCATTCCTGGAGAATATGCAACGTTATTATTGCAGGGAGACGGAATATTTGAAACAGAAGTAGATGAGGATGGGAAAACATGTTTAATCTCAAATAAGCTAGATTCCTATGAAGATATGATTGATCGTTTAAGCGAATTTGCAGATTTAGGAATTGAGGACATGGATATTGTAACCTACTATAAATATGATGTTATTCCTTTTGAAGAAGGAGAAAAAATAAGAACTGAAGAAGAAATTGAGACACTTCATCCATATGAGGGAATAGAAGGAGTAAGTGCAAATACTTTCATTTATAAAAAAGAAGCCGTATATTTTAAGGTGAAATTAGGAGAGTTTGAAGATAAAGTACCGACAGATTTCACGAACTTACTACTTTTGCATGAAGAAGATGAAAACATCAATAAAGAAGAAACGATTAATGATGAGACCATTTTTGCAACAAGTAGCATAGCAAGTTATAAGGAGGCAGAAGAGGCGAGAAAACGATTATTAGAAAAAGGATTTGATAGAGCAGTAATTTTGGCGTATCATAAATACGACGAGATTTCAGTTGAAAAGGCAAAAGAAATATTAGGAGAATAAATTGATTAAAATGAGTACAGAAGTTGAATTAGAAGAAAAGGTAGAGGTCAATTCAAAATTAGACAGTGGAAAAAACCTAGTTATTTATAATGATGATGTGAACACATTTGACCATGTGATAGATTCATTGGTAAAAGTATGCAAGCACGAAGTGATTCAGGCAGAGCAATGTACGTGGATTATTCATTATAACGGAAAGTGCGCGGTGAAAGAAGGAGGAATGGATTCTTTACTACCAATGCGCCGTGCATTAAGTGAGCGCGGCATTGATGCAAAAATTCATTA
>CAKZPK010000383.1 GCA_937139035.1 uncultured Crocinitomix sp.
CTTCAAAGATACAGAGGGTTTTGGGGTTGGGAATAATTTCTTAACGACACGCTTAAATAAAAATGGTCCATATCCGGGTAGGCCTGCACCGCTTATTTCGATAGATACGAGAAGAGTTAGTCTATTTCCTGATTGGTATGAAAACCTGATCAATAAATATAATTTTCCTCGGTATAAATTAGCTCTATGTGTTTGGCTTTCGAGGAATATTTCTATCAGAGAAGGGGTGTCTGACTCTAGCTCAATTGCGGCTCTAATATTCGAAAACCTTCAAGACAAGTACGGAGATATAGCTGCAAAGTTTGCTACAATAATGGTGTATTAAAAATGCATTTAGATTATGCCAACGGGTATTTAAATGGCGTTGACACTATTTATTATGAAAACGGAAGAGTGAACCTTATTACGAGCCATGATGCCTTGGGATATGGAAAAGAAGATGGTTTATGGAAATATTACAGAGAAGATGGTAGTTTAAAGTGGGAAAAAAACTATGAAATGGGCTTGGCGCAAGGTGAACACCGCTTTTATTATCCAGACTCAACAATCTGGAAAATTGAAGTTTATAAAGACAATCAGTTAAGTGGAAAAAAACAGGAATATTACCGTAACCATAGTTTAAAAAAGGAAATTGAATATAAGAATGGAAAATGGGATGGTAAGTATATTACCTATTTTGAGGATGGAAAAGTAGAGTCAGAGCAAGAGTATGTGCGAGGAGAAAAAAATGGTCCTTCATCTTACTATTATAAGAACGGAATTCTATTCTACAATGAAAACCACGAAAATGGGTCAAGAGAGGGGAATTTCAAGCGTTTCTACGCTACAGGGAAAATGTGGACGAAAGAAACTTATAAAAACGATCAACGCCACGGAGAATTTGAGGAGTATTACGATAATGAAAAGAACACCATTAAGTATCGTGCAACTTATAAAAAAGGTCTAAAAACATACGAAATGTATTATGATGAGTTTGGCGGTGAAGTAATGTCTCCAGAACGAATAGAAGAGATTAGAAAGGCCAAGGAAGCTGAAGCTAATGGAGAAGCTGGTGAAAGCGAGGAAGAAAATGAAGGCGAAGAGGAAAAAGAAGGCAAGAAAAAGAAAAAAAAGAAGAAAAAGGATGAGGGCTAATTTAGCCTCAAAATTGTTTTTTAATTTTCAACAACTATTGACCGATATTGGGCGCTATTTTATTTGAGTGTAGTATGATGTTCTTTAAGTTAGAATTGTTCACCTGTCCAAAAATTGCCATACACACTGTCTTTCACTAAGCCATTATTTCTGGATGTTCCGTCCAAGCCACTGCCGCATCAAAACTTTTCCAAATGATCTCTCCCCAACGGTTAAAAAGCACCGTTTCGTAAAATGATTACTTTCCTATAAACTTATGCTTCATTTTTAGAATCCAAGCAGACAGGTCTGGAGCCAGGTTAAACTTTAAAACAACTGCCCAAAATAAAATTGTTACCAGTATTGTATAAGTAATCATTTGAAGCACTGGTGTAAATGGAAGCGGAACTAATACTCCAAGAACCACAATAACAACCCCTAACAAAGCAACAAAAGCCACTTTTGGTACAAAAGGTTGAAAACCAAATACTTTTTTCAAATAATACCACCTTGCCAAATTAACTAACAATATGGCTAAACCTGAAGCTGCAGCTGCACCAACAATCCCCCACTCTTGTATAAAAAAGAAATTAAACCCAATTACGAGTAATGCGAGTGTAATATTAAAATATGTATTTACTCGAAACTTTTCAGAAGTGCCAATAATTTCAGCATTGACACCTGTCATCATATCAAATAACTGACCTAGCCCAATAAAGAAAAAGACATAAAGTCCATCTTGATATTTTGGCAAAAAAGTTAATGCCGGTGCAATACATAACCAACCTAGAATAAAAAAATATACACCAATTACAGTTTGATTAATTACACTCTTTTGATAAACATCAGTAATTTCTTTTTCATTTTTTGATTTCCAAGCTTCCGATAAAACAGTAATTGAAATTCGTTTAATCCCTCTTGAAGGGACACTTACCAATGTACCTGCAAAAAACAGAACGGAATAAACCCCGACATCCGCAGTGCTCATCATTTTGTTTATCATTACAGAATCTATTGAAACAATTATCACTCCTGAAGCTGAACTAATGACCCCAAAAAGACCATAACCCATCATTTTTCGTTTTGCTTCTGCTGTAAACAGTTCTTTCTTTGGCCAAACGATCTTATCTTCACTCTTAAAGGCTAAAACGAGTATAACGATTCCAGGTAATGATAAGGCAAATGCATATACAATTGCCATATGTTCGTAATCTATCCACCCCAAGAAAAAGAGCATTAAACTCATTAAAATGAAAAACTTGAGTAATACTTGTTCTAAGAATGCCCCTGTCACTGACTTGTAAAGTAGCCTAAAGTAAATATCTAAATTGCTATAAATGATTCTGAAAAATATGATTGGGAATATTAAATAAGACAATGACCTTACTAATTTATACTCATCTCCTACTCCAATAAAAAAATCGCGTGTTAGAAAAAACACCAATTCTCCAAGTGCAATACCTCCTAACGAAAAAATAATTGCAAAAATTAAAAACCCGGAATGTCCCTTTTTTTCATTTCGAAAATTGGCAAAGGTTAACATTGCAATTTGAGTAAATCCAAAACAAAAAATGGTTGCAAAAATACGCGAAACAGAGTTTAACAGTTGTAATACTCCAATTTGTTCTTTATCATCTAAAATAAACGGTAAAGAAATTTGAGAAATCATACCTATACCAATTCCTAAAAAAGAAATTACTGTAGTTCTAAGTGCTTGTTTCTGTATGACTCCCAAATCAAATTATTTTTCAGTTCACAAAGTAAGGCTATTCTTGCATCACTAATTAATTATTACATTTTTTTAACAGAAAAAACGGTAATTATTGCTCCCAATCTTTAATGAGGTCAGGTGCTAAAGGCGTCCCTTTTAGTACGTCATTATTGGCCTTCATTCCAATAATTTGTTCTAAAAATTTTGGATGCATTCCGTAACCAGGACGCACAGATCTTACATTTTCAGCAGTAAAGACCTCATCTTTTTTGATATCCTCTGCAACAAATAGGGAGCGCGAAAATTTTTGACTGCTTTTGATTCTTAGCCCTTTAGTAAAATCTTCTTCTCCAAGCATTAACTCTGCTTTTCTAACTCCATCAACCAATTGCTTAAACTCTTTTTGATCCAATGAGAAATGGGCGTCTGCACCACCAATCGATTTGTCTAGAATAAAGTGTTTTTCAATAACTGTGGCACCCAAAGCCACTGAAACGATAGGCGCCTCAATACCCAATGTATGATCTGATAGCCCGATTTTACAACCAAATCTGTTTTTTAGGTCTTGTATGCTTAATAAGTTCGCATTTTCAGGCTTTGCAGGATATTGAGATGTACATTTTAATATCGTAATGTCATCATTTCCTTCGGCCTTGCATGTTTTAATCGCTAATTCAATATCCTCGATTGTTGCAATTCCCGTTGAAATAATAATGGGCTTGTTTTTAGCCGCCACGTATTTTAACAAAGGAATATCTTGTATTTCAAACGAGGCAATTTTATAAATTGGACATTCTAATTCCTCTAAAAAATCAACCGCCGTTGCATCAAACGGAGATGAAAAACAAACTAAACCTTGAGCTTTAGCAAATTCAAATAAAGTTGGATGCCATTCCCATGGGGTGTGAGCTTGATCATACAAATCATGCAAATACTGTCCATCCCAAGCAGTTCCTCCCTCAATTTTAAAATAGTCATTCTTACAATTTAATGTAAGCGTATCAGCCGTGTAGGTTTGCAATTTAATTGCATCTGCCCCACATAATTTCGCCGCACGAATAGTTTCTTTAGCAACCTCAATGTCTCCGTTATGATTCGCTGATAATTCCGCTATTATAAAAACCTTTTCCCTCATTCTATTCCTTTTAAAATCACTCCATTTTCTAAAGTGACATTATTTCTAATTCTTATCAGTTTTATTAATCCATTAGGACATTTTACATACATATCATCTCCACTGATAACCACCTCTCCGTTTTTTTGCGCTGCAGTATAACCTTTATCAGATAATGCAACTTCATCTATGATTAGCTTTTGATCATTGATAAATGTAAAAGCTCCCGGATAAGGATCTCTCTGAGCTCGAATCCAATTTTGAATTCTCACTTTATGCCAATTCCAATTTATTTCGCCATCATTGGGCGTTCTTTTCCCATAAAATGTAGCCTTATCATGATCTTGCTCCGTAATTTCAACCGTATTTTTTTCAATACTAGCCAAACAAGAACTTAACATAGGATAATATTCTGCTGCGTATTTATTCAGCATAGTCGCTCCGCTATCATCCGCCTCAATTTTTATTTTCTTTTGCTGAATTATTGCGCCCGTATCACATCCCAATTCTATTTTATGAACTGTTATTCCTGCAAACTCTTCTCCGTTAATAATAGCCCATACATGGGGTGTTCTCCCTCTATATTTAGGTAATAATGAGCCGTGTATATTAATCGCTAGTTTCTTTGGATGGTTAATCAAATTTTCCTCCATCAGAAATAAATAATTAATAGACACTAATACATCTATCTCAAACGGTTTTATAAAATTGGTAACATTACCTATTCTGGGGTTTCCTTGGAAGCAAGGAATCTTATTCTTTTCAGTAAATTCTATTATTTCTGTTGATTTTGAATCTGTTAAAACAAATAAGCAGGGAGAATCTTTCGCTAGTTTTTCTAACGTTTCTAATCCTAAATTTCCACTTGCACAAATTCCTAACCTTAACATATTGATTTAATTATTTCTAATAAATTATCCTGTACGGGATGCTGAAAATGTTCTAATTGATTTTTTCGAAATTTTTCATAATCAACTTTGGTAAGGAAGTTAAGTATAAAATCGCTAATCTCATCAATGCCCAGTTTGGATATATTACCTATGCCATATACCAATTGGGCATTTACTAATCCGTTATAAATCAACTTTTGATTTCCCACAAAATATCCGCAAATAATTGGCATTCCAATAGAATTCAACTCATAAGAAATTGTGCTTGCTGGTACTACTGCAAACGCACATTGGCGCATAGTAGCAATCATTTCTAATTCGTTCAAATCTCTATGCACTTTTACCGTAGTATATTTTTCATAAAACAGTAGCGATTCTTCATGTTTATAACCACCGCCCAACACTAAATTAATCTCCGTTATATTTTCAAAGCGTAATAATGATTGGACAACTTTCAGTGAAATATCCTCAGGGTCAGCCCCACCGATACAAACAAATACCGTATCCATTTCTTCGCGTTTTGGTAGCTGAATAAAGCGCGCATCTAAAAAGCTTTTTCTTAACAAAGTATATTTTGAACCTAGAAAAAGTTTTGTATACTCTCTTTTCTTATAAGCCAATTCGTCTATTCCAATAGCATGATTTATAACAACATCTGCCACTTGTTTAAAAGAGGCAAAGTCATCAATATAAACTATTGAATAGCCAGCATTCTTCAAGTCTACTTGATATTTTTCATCAAAATCATAACCATCCAGAACAATAATATGTTTTTTTGCTGTGTAATTTTCGCGAATCCAATTAATCTCTGATTTCGGATCGTTACACTCAGGAATTAAATCGTAATTAAAATAAGAAGGGACAATAGCGCTAAAGGAATCCTTGCGCAACAAAAAATGACAGGAATATTTTTCCTTTAATATTTCTGCCAAAGCTATGGCACGCATCAAATGTCCAAAACCAATAGATGCATTTCCATCTACTCGAAATAAAATCGCACTTGAATCAGTTATCATTGTAGTTTCCCTATTTATTCAGCTGCTGGAATTTATACTCGGCCATTATCCAATCTTCCGGATTATCAATATCATGTGCGCTCATTTCATCTAAAAGAATAAAGCCTGAATTATCCGTCCAAAGCTTTTCTTTCTCTATTACTGCAGTTACATTCAACCAATAAAATTGACCTGCATCAAAAAATCTAGGAGTTAAATCTTGCGATCGTTCATTAATCATCTCTGGCTGTACCATGACTATTTTATCTCCCTCGGCCTTTAATGCGCGTTGAATTGGTGGATTA
This sequence comes from uncultured Crocinitomix sp., assembly GCA_937139035.1. Taxonomy (GTDB): domain Bacteria; phylum Bacteroidota; class Bacteroidia; order Flavobacteriales_D; family Crocinitomicaceae; genus Crocinitomix. Next base: position 6,129 of record CAKZPK010000383.1, read on the forward strand.
TAAGTAATAACAGGAAAAACAGAATCAAAATTTCCTTTAGTTAATTGCTGTATTCCTTGCTGTAATAAATCTGCCGTTACAAAAGGAGCTGTGGCATATAAACAACAAACAGTATCGAAATGCACCGCTTTTTCGCTATACTTTGCTAAAACTTCAATTATAACAGCTACTGTTGGCGCAAAATCATCTGCATTTTTAGAACTTCTTAAAAAAGGAACCTCAGCTCCATTCTTTCTTGCAAGGTCTGCAACTGATTCCTCATCCGTAGATACCATGACAGTATCAAACACTCCTGACTTTAAAGCGGCCTCTATTGCGTATAATATAATGGGTTTACCAAGAAAATTTTTGGTATTCTTCCCCACTATTCTTTTACTGCCACCTCTGGCCGGTATAATACACAGTTTAGCCATTTATAAAGTTCAATACTTTTTCAATAATATAATCAACCTCTGCATCCTTCAATGTAGGAAACATTGGTAATGAAATACACTTTTCATAATAGGACTCTGCACATGCTAAATTTGCATCTGCATAATCCAAATCTTTATAATATTCCAAGGTGTGAACAGGTATATAGTGTATTTGTGCAAAAATTCCAGCTTCTCTTAAAGCATGATATAATTCTTTGCGCTTTGGCACCTCAATAACAAACAAATGATAAGCATTATAAAAAGCTGCATCAGCGGCTTGGTATTTCACCTTACCATTGAAAGCATTCATATATCTTTTTGCTATTTCATTTCTTCGCTCTACCCCTTGTTTATTTTTACTTAATTGACTAATCCCTAAAGCAGACTGAATGTCCGTTAAGCGATAATTAAATCCTAAGTCAATCATGTCATATTTCCACAACTCATCACCAATTTTATCAAAATCTTTTACAATTCCGTGAGTTCGTAAAGAGCTTACTTTTTCATAAAGCTCTTTAGAATTGGTGGTAACCATCCCTCCTTCTCCGCAAGCAATGTGCTTTACGGGATGAAACGAAAAAACAGCTAAATCTGCAAATTCACCACTTCCGGCTTTAGAATTTGAACCTTTAGAAGTTGTAAAGCTAGCACCAGGTGCATGGCAAGCATCTTCTATTAACCATAAGTTATATTCATCTGTTACGGCTTTAAATGCTTCCATATTTACAGGTAAACCTGCAAAATCTACCACAATTACTCCCTTAAAAAAACCTTTTGGTTTAGATGCTAGTAACGACTTAAGTGCGCCCAAATCCATAACATAAGTATCAGGATCTATATCAGCAAACCAAACTTCAGCTCCTACATATCGTGCACAATTTGCTGAAGCTGCAAATGTAATTGGAGTTGTAATAACCCTGTCTCCTGCCTTCAACCCTAAAGCTAAGACCGACAAATGCAAACCAGATGTGGCATTGTTTACTGCAACGGCATAATCTGCCTCAACATATTCAGCAAAAGCTGTTTCAAATTCCTTGACTTTTGGACCTTGCGTTAAAAAATCTGCTTTTAACGTTTCTGTTACAGCAGCAATATCGTTTTCATCAATATTTTGCCCTACCCCAAGCAATAAACTGTCTGATATAGGGTGCAAATACGCTGAATAGCCCGGAATTTCTAATGCGCCGGCTATTTTGGGGTTATTGTTATCGCTTAAATCAATCACGTACAAGGGATCGGTTCTTAA
>CAKZPK010000384.1 GCA_937139035.1 uncultured Crocinitomix sp.
TTTGCTATGGTGTCGTACCTTCGGTGGAAGTTCTGATGACCAAGGAGTCGCAATTGATATTGATTCTGATAATAATATCTATGTCACAGGAAAATTTTCAGGATTAGTCGATTTTGACCCTACTGCAGGTGTAACAAACTTAAATGCTGGAACCTATGCTGATATTTTTGTTGTTAAGTATAATACTTCAGGTACATTTCAATGGGCAAAACAATTGTCTTGCACCGCTGCTGCACCAAGCGCTAGAGATATAACAGTAGACATTAATAAGAATGTACATGTAGTAGGTTCATTTTTAAATAGTATCGACTTAAATCCTCATCCTGTTTTTACGCACATGCGTTATAGTAATGGTTCTTCTGACGGTTTTGGAGTGCTTTTAAGTACAAGTGGAAACTTTATGAAAGCAATACAAATTGGTGGTTCAGGTTCAGATGAAATTAATTCAATAGCAATTGATGATAACTTAAATGAATACTATACAGGATCAATTCAAGGTACTGTAGATGTTGACCCAGGTGCGGGAGTGCATAATGAAATAGCAGATTCTTTTGGAGATTGTTATGCAATAAAAGTAAATGCTGGTTCAAACCTTCTTTGGAGTTCTATGCTAGAAGGAACTCAGGTAAGCACTGGACAATCAATCAAATTGGATGGAGCAAATAATGTATATGTAATGGGATGGTTTGATGGAGAAGTAGATTTAGATCCTAATGCAGGAACAAATATTAAAACGACAGGACTTTTCTACCTTAATACGTTTATTGCTAAATTAAATAATAGCGGTAATGCAATGTGGGGGAAAGACCTTGACGGATCACTAAACGTTAAAGGAAACGACATGGCGGTGTCAACAGATGGCGAAGTATTCGTTTATGGAGAATATTCAGGAACAGTAGATTTTGATCCAACAGCCGGAACAAATAATCATACATCAAATGGATTGGCAGATATCTTTTTATGGAAATCAAATCGCTATGGAAATATGCACTTTATGAGATCTTACGGAGGTTCATATTCAGATAAGGGAGCAGGAATTGCATTAAATGATTGTTCAGATATTCATATGACTGGCGGCTTTAAAGGAACTATTGATTTTAGACCAAATGGCACACCTTTAATATTCAATACATTAGGCTCACCGTTCGATTTTTACGTGCATAAACTTAAAAAAGTTAGATGTGCAAGGTTTGGCCGTGAAGCAGCAAGTGTAGAGGAAGTTTCAATAGCAACTAATGCGGAGTTATTTTCACTCTATCCAAATCCAGCAGAATCAACTGTGAATATTTCATTGGCAGAAGAGGGGGTAAACCAAGTTATAATCTATGATTTACAAATGAGACTGGTATATCAAGCATCTTTACAAGGACTTAGAAATTCTGTTTCATTGGATCAATTTGAATCGGGCATTTATTTTGTAGAAGTCATTCAAGGAGACAAAAAACAAACAGAAAAACTAATTGTACAATAAGTAGGACGGGGTTTGTTCCTATTTATTTGAAAAACCTGATTTCAGTAGTGCGAAATCAGGTTTTTCTTTTTTTGGTGGGAGAGATTCTGAAAAGAGTGGTTACACGGAAAATTTGTTAGGAAGCCATATCAGTTGGTTCTTAAAATCGATAGCCTACAGTTAAGTTTACATTTACGGGAGATCCGTTATAACTGTCGAATTTTTCAGATTTTGGAATTTTAAATTCAAAACGGAGATCAAGACATTCTTTGATTGTTGTACCTGTTTCAATTCCTAATTGAATATTTCCTCCTGCACCTTTATACCAACCATCTTTGGCCTCTGGGAAAATGAAATCGCGGTAATATTGTGAATGCTTAATTTTATTCGCAAAGATTTTTTCATGCTCACCAGAAAATGCTAAATACCATTTGCGATTAAAATAACCAAGAAGTAATTTATTAGCAAACGCAAATTTTTGTGAATCAAAATTTTTAGTTTCAACATGGCCCATTGAAAAATTCAGATTATAGGTTAATCCAAAACCTTTGTGCTCAATCACATTTAAAATTCCTCCCAGTTTTGTTTCGTAGTTTTTATAACCAAAAATTTTAGTAGGACTGCTAACTTCACCAAAGAGAGTCAAATTTCTATTTATTTTATCCAATTTGAATGAATGCAAATATCCTATGCCTAAAACGTAGGTTGGCTCTATCCCGAAACGACCATATACTGTGTTGCTTTTTTCTTTAAGGTTGAAGGTGTTCTGAGAATATATGGATTGATTAAATGCGATTAAGATTAAAAACGATATTATTTTTTTCATTGTCTAATTATTAATTGGCTATTGAAGAAAATCACGAATGATTTCCACAGTTAAATCTGGATTTTCCCAGAGCATATAATGTCCTGTATTTGGTATTGTTGCACTTTGATGATTTGGAAAGTATGAGATTTGTAAATTCCACCCGTCATCATCTAAAGCCCGAGTATTACCTCCTCTTATAAAAAGTGCTTTTCCCTCGAATTGATTCAAGTTTGAAGTAACATCATAATCGTCCTTTTCAAAGGTGTCTTTGGCTAAATCTATATTGGCAGATACTCCGTACCGCCATAATGGGACGTCATCTGGATATTCAAGTTCAGGAAAACTACCGCTAAACCCAAGAATTCTGTGGTAATCTGCGCGACAATGATCATCATAGGATAGATGCTCTAGAGAATAGAGATATTCATTCATCCATTCTTCATCCAGCATAGTGAAAACTGATTTTTGAATCAAAACATCAAACACTTCGTTTGACAATGGTGTTGGTTCAAATAAAATAATATTTGCCACTCTTTCAGGGGATTGGTTTACATAACTTGTAGCATACAAACCTCCAAATGAATGACCTGCCAAATTCACTTTTAAATCTTGGATTCCCGTTTCTTGTAACTTTTTATCTAAATAGTAATCTATTATAGCATCCAAATCTTCATGATATTGGTTTATTGTTAAAGTTCCTTTATCAAAACGTGGTGAGAGTCCTGCACCCCTTGGTTCAAAAAAAACGCAGTAGTATTCATCCTGAAGTTGGTTGAGTCCTAAATTGTGTAAAGTTCTTTTGTTAGGGTATCGTGATTGTTTTTCAGTATTCTGCCGATTTATTAAGGCACAATAATCAGTCCCTGGTCCTCCGGGAATAAAAATTATGATTGGATTATGTATGTCTCCGAAAGTTTCAGCATGGAGCTTTGTTCCATTGATCGTAATTGCAGGTAAATCGGAATCCAGATCAACTGTTTCGGGAACCAAATTTCCTGGTTTTTCCATTTCCATTTTAGTGCAAGAATATGTACTTAATAACAATCCAAGTACTAAAGTTATATTTCTCATATTATGGCTTATTAATGATTTTACAGTTTAAAATGATGTTTACTAAGGATGAAGCTGAGTAACTATGACTTAACTCTATTTTGCTCTGTATCCGAACTTGATCCGCTATTCCTTTTCTTGGTAGAATTGGATTTTCCAAAACGCATTGAAAATGCAAGAGAGATGCTTCTTGAATCATATTTACTGTTCCAGTCGGCATTCGTTTGATTCAAATTATTGATGACTCCATCTCCTTTTCTTGAGTAAAAAAGATCATTTACGTTTAGTCGTAAACTACCTTTACCGTTAAAAACAGTTTTTTGTACTCCGAAATTCATAATCGCATACCCCTTTATTAACAATTGTGAATATACTTGATCATTCAGGTATCTGCCGCTTAGGCTTATTTTCCACCCCTTGTTCAACCTAAAACTATTAGTGATACTCGTATAAACATTGATCCCACTTGAATTCAATTGTTCAGTATACAATTGACTTTTGAAATTTACATAAGAAGATTGTGCATAAGCGTTGATTGTGTACCATTTGGTTACCGGAAAAGTTCCGTTGACAGATAAAGTAAGAAACTGACTAGACGATATGTTGCCCGGTCTACTAAAATAGATTTCATCTTGAATCTCCAAAGTTTCGTTTATACCATCAACAATCAAAGCGTACGAAACTTCTGTACTGATGATGTTTTTATAACTGTAAGTCAAAGATAAATTGTGTGAATAGGTAGGAAGTAAATTTGGATTTCCTGAGTAGTAGGTAAATTTATCTAAAGGGCTTATAAATGGATTCAAATCTTGAAAATAAGGACGATCTATTCTTCTGCCATAAGAAAGGTTGAGGTTATGATAACCTACAGAATCCAAAGAACGTGCGGCGTAAAAAGTAGGAAATAAAGATGTGTAGGTTTTGGTGAAACTGGTATCTGGCGTTTGGCCATTTCCCAATTGATTTCCCTCAAGGAGGGTTGTTTCGCCTCTTAGCCCAAACTGAAGATTTACTTTTCCGATTAATCGGTTATAATTCAGGTAGGCTGCATTTATCCACTCTTCATATAGAAAGCGATTACTCAAATTGTAATCTGGTGTTGTAATGCCCTCAATAGTGTTGCTATAAATAGCTTCGTTATCCGTTTGAGTAAATGCTGATTTTAGTCCAGTCGAAAAATTCGAACCATCTTTAAAAGGTTTTGAGTAATCTGATTTTATAGCATAAATGCTAATCTCAGAAGGAATTTCACCATTGATTTGATCACTATAAGTTAATGATTGATTTGAGTCGTATTGAGAGTTCTGAAATACTTGATCGTTAGCTGATTGGTATTGGACATAATCAGCGTTAAGAGTGATTTCACTACCTAGTGTATCTAGTTCTTGACTAAAGTAAAAACTAATTAAATCACTGGCAAAGCTAGTTTCGCTCAGATTATCAGCAACGACACTTTGAAGCAGGTTGCTATTTGCATCAGAAATCAATGAAGTATTGTCAATATAAGACTGTCCTGGTGAATGAGACTTTTTATATGAAACTCCCAATTTGGTTCGATCTGTTGGGTAGATGTCCATTCCAACACGCCCTCGTAAGTAAAATCCATTTCTTTTAATGAAGGAATTTTGATTAAATACCGATTGTTCTGCCCCAACTTCATTCAGATAAAACCGGTTAATATTTAAATCTTGAAAATTCTCCCAAAAACCGGCATCCAAATTTGTAGAAAAACTAATTTTTTCTCTACTGTAATTTACATTCAAGCTATTATTGCTTCCGTTGTAACGACTTCTTCGGTAACTAATTGCGCTATTTCCATACAAACCTTTGATCGTGCTTCGCTTAATATTTATATTGATGATACCTCCATTTCCTTCAGCTTCATACTGTGCTGGTGGATTCTCCATAATTTCTATATTCTTGATAGATCCTGCGGGAAGAGATTGGAGGTAACTCTCTAATTCGGTTCCTGATAAATAAGACGGTTTGTCATTTATGAAGATTGCAACTCCCGCTCTTCCTTTTAGAATAATCGCTCCATTTTGATCTATAGAAACACCTGGTGCACTTTCCAACACTTCAAGAGCATTGCTGCCGGTGCTTACTATCATTGCGTCTGGGGTAATCACCACTCGGTCGATTTCCCTTACAATATACGGAACTGCTCCTTCAACAGTTATTTGATTCAATAAATTGACATCTACCTCCAATTTCACTGTGTCTAACTCTTGCTCCTTGTCTATTTCTATTTTTTTTCTGTAGTCCAAATACCCATGCTGTTTAATCAATAAAGTATAGCTTCCTGATTCTATATTTGTCATTTGATATTTTCCGTTTTGGTCAGTAAACTTCCCCATTACAATCGAAGAGTCTAACTGCGAGAGAAGAATAACCGAACACAGATCCAAGGGGGCACGATTTTCATTAACTACAAACCCCGTAATTTGATGAGTTGTTTGAGTCAGTGCCGCTGAAACATTTATTAGTACTAATAAGCTCAAAATGTATTTCATAATTCTATTTTTTTAGTGTTTGTATTTCCGAAATGGAACCCTTATCTCACAAATTCTATTTTACTTTCAAAATGGTCAATGTAAATTTCATATTACTCTAGAAAATGACTACCAATTATATCAACTGTATTTGATTGCTTTAACATTGGAAAACTTATAATCTGTGGATTAAGTAGTGCATCTTCATCACCTAATTGAAAAGTAAATTCATTCATTCTATTTCCATATCTTCAAGCCATTCACTTTCTGTCAGTTCTATAGAACCTTGAGTAAAAGCAAGGCTGCTCAATAAGAGGTGCATTTGCTGGAAGACAATTTTTTTCATATTCATAATGGTAAAGGTAGAGTCATAGTAAAGTAGGAGGGGGGTAAAAATTGCTAAATACAAAAGTTTGATAAAAAAAAAGAATTAGCAATTTTTACCCCGATCAAAAGAATTGTATGAAGTTATATTTGAGTTTATAGTGAAGATGACGTGTACATCATCAGTCGCCTGTTGTAGTAAACCGTAATTTTCATTAAGCAAACAAAAACGAATATCGAACAACAGAAAAAGGTTTGGTTCGATAAGATGATTAACTAATTATGAAAAAAAAAATTATTCTTTTGATTATTGTCTGCAGCAGTATTTATTCATTTGCAGAGAGAGGCCCTTATGAAATGGAAGAACTTCTTCTTGAAACTGACCTTATTGCGCATGTAAAAATAACAAGTCATACGGACTCTAATTTCAGTATTAGGATAATAGATGTAATCCATAATCATCACACAGGAATAAAAACAGGTGATTATTTGAAAGTTTTAAATGATTTTTTTGTTGTTTGTCCAGTATCAGTTCCAAGAATATATGCAGAAGAAAAAAGAGAGGCTTTGGCTTTTTTGTCCTATTGGAAAGGTAATTGGTACTTAACTCAAGGCGAAATAGGCTTTATTGATAAGGGGAAAGTTAGAATTCAGTTTTACGAAGAAGGATTTGAGTACAATGCTTCAATAGCCGATTGGAAATCTGAATTAGATATTTATTATGAGCATTTTAGGTTAGATGAAACAGGAGAGGTTAAGGCAAAGTGTACCAAAAAAAGAACTGAAGGAAAGTACTACGGAAATTTAGTGATGTTACAATATAGTTCTATTTATAGTGGCCTAAATCTCCGTTTGGATAATGATTCCAGCTTAAAAGCCATTTTTGAAGCACCAATAACAGAACCAATTGAAGTAAATAGTGGAGGAAGTGAAGATGCTATTGCACCTTTTGTTGAAATCCGCCCGATTCCATTGGATACTATACGTTTTATCATGGATGATATTATTGTTTACATTCAAGCAAATTATCCAGAAATAAATCATAGCGACATAGCGGGAAGAACTGTTTATTCTGTGCTATTCGAAAAAGACGGAACCATATCTGAGGTAAACATCTTTCGCTCGATTCACCCTAAAATAGACGAAGGAATAAAAGCATATTATCAATTACATAATCAATGGTCATCCCCTCAAGTTTACAAAGGGAAACCGACTAGATTCAAAGATAATTACGTACTCAAGTTTGGTCTCTAATTAACTCTCATTTGTTTGGTGAAACGAGACTTTCAATAATTGAACGTATTAAGGGCAGTTCATTATTAGTGTTGCTTATAAAGACATTATTAATTTTCAATTAATTGGTACTCAACCCAACCATTGGTCTCAAGCAACTTAAACTTATTTTTTTTACGTTTTACCCTAATTTTATATTCTTTATTCCTTTCTCGTCCCAAGTATATTTTTCCGTCTTTTGGAAGAGATAGGAGTGTATAGTTGAAAACTAATGTTGACTTCACATTAATCAGGTTCTCTTGATAAAGAATTAGTGAATCGACCGATTTAAAATAGGTCGAAACCAATAGACTATCTAATTGTTTTGGATAAAAACTCAAGTCATGATACCCATCACCAACTCCTTTTAAGGAAGTTGAATCTTTATAATAAAGTACATAATGGAATTCAATATCATTTCTATGCCTAAAACCGGCAAAAACTTGTACGGTAGACTCCGGATCAATACTGTCTTGTTTCGGCTTTATTGAAAGCACTCCTATTGTTTTATCCTCCTGAGGATTAAAATCTAGGAATATGGTGTTTTTGGTGAATGAATAGTGGCCATTACCCTTGTAAATCATACCGCAAGCCTTCTCGATATAAGAAAACGTTCCATCCTTATTAAAGTTAAAGGCCTTTTTTTCATAGAATGTAGCATGGACGAACTCTCCCTGTAGGCAGTTCTGGCCGAATGTAGATGCTGAAATAAGCAAAAACAATAATGTAGGAGCTATTACTTTCATACGTGTTAATTACAGAAGTTTATTCATCCATTTAGCAGTTGCATTTGCAACACCAGAATCATAGCTGTCTCTTAATCTATGTCTGTATTCACCAGTAATGTGCGAATTAATTTTCTCTTCCATAGATTCGAAATGTACAAATCCGTGATCCGTATTTGGAATAATTGCGTAAGCTCCTTTTCCTGGATGTTTTGAATTGACAATTGCCGCAATAGTTTTAACATGATTCGCATTTAACGCTTCTATATCGAATTCACCATAAACGGCTAGTACATTGCTTTCAACAGTTAACCATGTGTCTACTAAACTGATTTTATTGAGTGTTTGCCAATAGGTATAATGTCTATCCATAAAATAGCCTGCTGCAAATTCCTCTAAAATTCCTTCCTCTTTTAATGTGTTTCGAATTGTCTCATTCTCGAGTATTTCTACATTCGTTTTGTTTGTCATTAACAAATCATACCAAAATGGTATTGATTTTCTAACTTCTCTCTCAATTTCGGCAAATGGTACATTATACAATTCACCTTTCACTCTTGACATCTCTTGCATATATTCAAACCATGTATTGATTATGATTCCATATGTAATAACGCCCTTAGGCTTAAATTCATTCGCCAAAATCGGTGCTATAATTCCTCCCATTGAATGCCCAAATAAAAAGATGTTTTCACGATCAATGAGTGGATTCTTTTGTAAACTTAAATAACCTTGTCTAAAGCCTTCAACTTCTTCGTTAAAGTCGAGATCCATACATCCTTTATCACATTGACTATCACCCATCCCTGCTTTTTCCACTCGATAGACCGCATACCCAGCCATGACCCAATCATTAATAAGTTTTTTGATGGTGAAATTAGGAGTGTTAGCAAATTCAGTTGATTCACATACATAACCTTGTAAGAAATAAACAACTGGTGGATTTTCTACTCCTTTAGGAGTATATAATATTGATCTTAGTTTATTACCTTCATAGTTCACCTGCTCATAATAAATAGCTGCTTGTTCAAATTCCTCCAATGGTCGCGCAATAGCTTTTGTTTGTTTAGTGTTTAATTTTCCTTCTTGAAAATAGGTCATACTAATCTTGTCATCTGCAAGTAAGTTTGTAATCTCTGAAATCAACATTCTAATATTGTTTATTTCATGTCCATTGATCTTTGTTAGAATGGCACCATCAATCATTCCCAAGTTACTTGCAGTACTATTGGGCAGTACTTGTGAAATGTAAATTCCTTTTCCTTTTTCAAAATTGTTTGCAACAGCTATTGAATCAGTCATAGGAATCATTGTTATTCCTAATGAAGCTTTTCGCTTCAACTCTTGTGTATATGCTCCAAATGACAGGGATAAAAGCAAAACACAAATTAGTACTTTAACTCTTATTTTTTGATTACTCATAATTCAATTATTATCGTCTACTCGGGTAGGAATAAGTCTTATTAATCATTTCATTCAATGTAATTTCTGTTCGCTGACTAAAGAAATCAGGCGCATTTTTGTTACACTTTTTTAAATAACTTTTGGCTTTTGTTAAATTGTTCTCAAAATAGTAAGAGATTGCTAACATATACTGAATTCCCCATTCATTTTTGTACTTATCCAAAGCCTGCGTCAAAAATTCAGTCGCTTTTTCTTCTTCACCTAATTCAATAAGCATTCCTCCAAAAGTATGTGCCTCATCAATCGAATAGTTCAAAGTCATTCCGTAATCAATTGTTTCGTACATCTCTTCTGTTTTGTCTAGTGCTTTAAGCAACATTATTTTTGTTGCAAAATTTGACATATTATAATTATGAGCAAATCCACCGTATCCTCCATTGATGGATCGATTAGCCCATGCTAGCGCTTCTTCTAAATTCGTGTTTCTTTTTAAACACCATGCAGCAGCATCATTCCATGCTTCCCATTGATAGGTGTTTTCTCCATTGAGGTCATGTCTAAACTTCTCTATTGTTGTTTGATTAAGATCAATAGAAAGTTGGAAAGGTATTTTTCTATCTCCCCACTCTAAAGAAATCACAGCACTGCTATCCGTTCTGTTTGAAAACTCAAAATCCAACTCTTCTGAAAAAGGACAAATCGTATCTCTTACCTGAGCTTTTAAAACTATATCCTTTTCTACATCTAAATAATAACTACCCCATAGGTTATCTTTTTTAGCGATTAAGATCGTATGAGAATGGTTATCGGGAATAATATGAAAGCCATAACTTCCTGCTTCTAATTTTTGGCCTTCAATAAACACATCCGTATCAAATCTAATAACAGTATTTTCATTGGCCCCAGCTCGCCATGGAATAGGATCTCCTTTTTGTGGAATAATGTTCGGGTTCTCCCAAACATTACGGCCTCTTATTGAAGGGCTACTATATGAAATTTCAACTTTTGTAACCCCAATTTGTTCTATTATGGTTGCTTTTGGACTTGCTGCTGGAATTGCTAATGTATGAAATTGTGCGTTGGCTCCAAGCGTAGCAATAATTATGAAATTGATTAGAATTGTCTTCATCTTATGTATTTAATTTAAAATTTCTAAAGCGCGTTCAATAAGTGCATCTTCACCATTTAATTCATCTATGGCTCCTGTACTTACATATTCATCTGGAGCAACACCATTTTCCATTTCTACTCCATTTGGCAAGGTGATTTTACCCGCAGAATAGCGATACTTCCAACCATTACTTAATACAGATGCTGTTGCTAAACCACTTCCTCCACCAGTTGTATCACCAACTATGGTTATGTTTTCTTTTCCTTTCATAAATCCAGTAAAAACAGAGCAAGCCGAATATGATTTTCTATTTGTGAGTAAAACAGTTTTATTTTCGTAATAAATTCCTTTTTTGTTTGGATATACAGTCAAATTTGAACCTTCATCTAATCCTCCTCCTAATTTGGGGTAATAGATTTCACCTACTGTTTCTTCATTCTTAACAAATGCAGACATTAAACCAATAACGTTGTCTAATGCTCCTCCTTGATTATCTCTCAGATCTAATATTAATCCGGTTGAATTACTATTCATGAAATCTATTAAATATTGAAGTTCATCTTCAGTAAAACGATCTCCAAATGAAGGATAATGGATATAACCTATTTTATCATTTAGAATAGAATAGGTAAATGCTCCAATAGTACTAGGGGGTTCCAAATAGGTTGATTCAACAAAATTTTGATTGTAGTTTGATGGTGTATTCAAGTAAAGGTCATAATATTTCCAAGTATTAAACCCAGCATACAAACTCGAATGCCCGTCTTTCAAGTCACTAAGTAGATGTGATAAAATTTCAAATAATTCTTCCTCAGTTTCGGCATTAGTTAGACTATTATAATAGATGGAGAATGAATTATTCCAATCAATCGGTTTTTGGTCAAAGAACACATAATTTTC